>JAJONM010000037.1 GCA_021323415.1 Rickettsiaceae bacterium | reverse complement strand
CTTCCTTGAGAAGGGACAGCTTGATATGGCTCAGTTTGAGGCTAGCAAGGCAAGTGATAAGGATATATTGAAGCTTGTACTGTGGATGCAATATCAAAAACAATATTCTGGTAACAACTACAAAGAAATATCAGACTTCGTAAAAGCAAATCCATCTTGGCCAGCAATAAAACGCCTTAATAATAACGCTGAAGAAGCCCTTAATAACCTTATACCAGCCAGAACTATTATTTCGTACTTTACAGATAAGCAACCAATAACCGGCCATGGAATGATTGTACTGGCTGAGGCGAAAATACAACAAAATGGTAGTACTGCAGAAATTAACAAATTGCTTAGCCAAGGATGGATACAAGGCGATTTCACTAAAGAGGAAGAAAGTGACATACTTGTTAAATATGGCCATAGATTACGTACAGAAGATCACTCAGCGCGACTTGATAGGCTTTTATGGGAAGACAAAATAGTTCAGGCAAAACGCTTAATTGGAAAAGTTGATAATGCCAGGCAAAATTTATTTTTAGCCAGAATCAGGTTAATGGAAGGAAAAAAAGGAATGGAAGGACCTATTGATTCCTCACTCAAAGATGATTGATCCTGGCCTTATTTATGAAAAAGCAAAATGGTATGAAGATAGGGATGATTATGGTCATGCCTATGAATTATTATCTCGTATCAGGGGTACTATGCCTTATCAAGAAAAATGGTGGAAACTAAAAAACACTCTAATACGTGGTTTTCTGAAAGAAAAGAATTACGAAGCAGCTTATAGCCTAACAGGGAATCACGGAAACCAGCCAGGAACAGAAGATTACTCTGAGTCTGAATGGCTTGCAGGATGGATCTCTATTGAATTCCTTAAAAATCCACAACAAGCATACGGCCACTTCGAAAACCTATATAATGGTGTGTTATTTCCAGTAAGTAAATCACGCGGCGCTTATTGGGCAGCACGAGCAGCAGAGCAAACAGGACAAGCAGAACTATCTCGCAAATGGTATGGCATAGCAGCTGAACATCTTACTACCTTTTATGGACAATTGGCCTACGTAAAATTAAATCCAAAAGGTAATGTAAACATACCAGACGTGGCGATATCAAACGAAATCCGCAATAACGTTTATAAAAATAATGAGCTGCTAAAATTAGCATATCTACTGGATAGCGTCGGTGAAAGCAAAACGGCAGAGACGTTTATCATTGCAGCGATTAATAGCGCCAGCTCACCAGCAGAGATGTCGGTAATTAGCGAAATCGGTAAAAATACAAAAAAAATACAGTTATCAGTATTAGCCGCCAAACATGCTTTGCGCAAAGGTGTTATACTTAGTAAAGCAGGTTGGCCTATTATTGAAAATCTACCAGCGTCGGATGTTGAAAAACCACTTGTTCTTGGTCTTATAAGGCAAGAAAGCAGTTTTGACGCTGGAGCAAAGAGCCCTAGCAATGCACTAGGACTAATGCAGCTTTTACCGTCTACTGCAAAAGAGGTATCTAAAAAAGCAGGCTTAAATTATCATGTAAATAGATTAGGTGAACCAATCTATAATATTACGCTCGGAAGCCAGTACCTAGGCCAACTGATTAACAGGTTTGATGGTTCATATGTGCTAGCTATTGCTTCATACAATGCTGGCGCTTCTAATGCCAGAAAATGGATCAATACCTATGGCGATCCACGCCAGTTAACCTCCCCTCTTGCGGTTATTAGCTGGATAGAATCGATTCCTTTTTCAGAAACACGCAGCTATGTACAACGCGTGCTAGAGAATACTGAGGTATATCGCAATAAACTCAATGGCAGCACTTTTACCTTAAAAAACGACCTTTTAAGAGGCAGAACCCAACTTTCGGATGAATCTGTTACAAACGATCCGCAAATATAATAATTGTTAATATATTATTAACAATTCAATTGTATAATCATAAAGGCATGTTTTAGGATATGGTTAGCAAATGGAGCCAATTAAGGCGGCGAGTGATACAACGCGCAAACTAGAAGAGCAAATACAAGAATCTCTTGTAAAAGGGACAACCGGTGCTGTTTTGTACGTATCCATTGATAATTTCTCAACCATAATAAGTAGCCATGGGGGAGATTACTCAGAAAAACTCATTGATGATCTTATAGATGAAATAAGAAAAAGCATTTATAAAGATGATTTTATTGTACGAAGTGATAGAACGCATTTTTATATATTACTAAAAAATTGTAAAACTGAAGACATCAAAGCAAGCGCACTTAGGATACACACACTAATTCAAAATTATGGGTGCATTAGTTCGCCTGAGCCTATCCAACTTACTGCAACAATTGGAAGTGTTGACTTCCCTGGAAATGCTAAAAATGCACAAGATGCTATTAATAAATCTTATGTTGCACTAAGTGATGCAAAAGAACTGCGCAAACACTACACAGCATATCTTAATGAAGAAAAACACGAGATCGAGTCAAAGAATCAAATGATTCTTGCGAGTTACTTACAAAATGCGTTTTTGCATAATAAATTGCGCCTTGCATTCCAGCCAATAGTCGATAGCCGTACTGGTGAAATAGCATACTATGAAAGCTTACTTAGAATCATAAATTCAGATGGAAGCACTTCATCTGCAGGGCCATTTATACCTATAGCAGAAAAAATGGGTTTTATCGATGTTATCGATATTTTAGTATTTAAATTGGTAATTGATGAACTAGTCAAATGCCCGGATTTGAAATTATCCGTAAATTTATCGAATGCTTCCACCAATGATTCTAAATGGATGTCATCAGCTTTGGAGTTATTAGAGGATAAGTCTGTTGCTTCACGTTTAATAATTGAAATCACTGAAACTGCCGAACAACACAATATAAAACGTATGGCAAATTTCATTACAAAGATACAAGAGAAAGGCTGCCAGGTAGCTCTTGATGATTTCGGTACTGGATATACATCTTTTTCTCAGTTAAAGAGCCTGCCTGTTAATATAATAAAAATAGATGGTTCGTTCGTACGCGATATAACACATAACGAAAAAAATCGTTTCTTTGTAAAAACTCTTATGGAATTTAGTAACAACTTTAAATTAAAAGCCGTTGCAGAATATGTAGAAAACAAAGAGACTGCCGATATTTTAAAAGAAATGAATGTAGATTACTTACAAGGAAATTACTTCTCACCTGCTGTTATATACCGCGATTGGGTTGATAACGAGATAGAGAATAATAATTAAAAAAATGCGTGAACAATTCCTCTCTTTTGCCGCTAATACGCCAGGTGCTGAAGCAATCACCAGACAAACACTAAACAGTATTTTAAAAAAGGATTTAAAATTAGAAAGTGGTTTTTTGCTAAATCTTGTTTCCTTAATTAAGGACGCAAAAGAAGAAGCAAATTTTGACATTTTTTCAAACGAATCGCCAACTGAAGAAACTATAGGTAAGTTACAGAATTTCTTAAAAGGCCTGCCAGTAGAAGAATTGGCTAAAAATATAAAACTCACCTCGCAATTATCTGGCGTAGATGAAAAAACACTTCTTACAATTATAAACTCAGAACATTTATATGGCATGTTTAATTTAGCTATGAAGATACTTCATAACACACAGCATAATTGCAACACCAACTTAAGTGTTAGTACCGGTGGCTTGGTAAAAACCGCCGCATTATCAATCCAGCTAGCAAAAACACTGCATAATACAGAATTACCACTTAATAAAATTTGCCTGGATAGTGATTTACAAAATACATTTGTAGACTTTATGGCAGAACTTCTCACTCCCAACTCGAAAGCAAAAGAAATTTACATGCCAATTGATTTTTTTAACGTGAATGTTAAAAGAGAAAAAGATAACGGCAGCTTTATACTTGGCACAAAAATTGAAAGCATAAACAAAAACTATTCAGATAATAGAAATATTATATCTATCCGTATAAAAGACCCTAAAATATTTTTAGTTAAAGAAAAAGGTAATTTTCTTACTGGAAAGCAAAAAGTATTATCAATTCAATTAGGTGACATTGACAGTTTATTAGAATTGATATCTATAACAGCAAAAATTCAGTTTAATGATATTAATGAAAATATCACTGTTGATAAGACCCCTTCTAAAAATAGCCACGAAAAAGAAGATAGTATTATACTTAGTCGTGTAGCAAAAACAAAAGACTCCGCCTCAACATCTTCACCAGGATTCTAAAATTAGCTTTATAGGTCAAACAAATATGCTATATAGCTGCTGTAATTATAAATTAGGAAAAGTATGAGCCGCGTACTATCAGGGGTACAACCGACAGGAAATCTGCATCTTGGTAACTATCTGGGTGCAATCCGTAATTGGGTTGATATGCAGGACAATCACGAATGCCTGTTTTTTATTGTTGATTTACACGCGATCACTGTTCCGCAAGACCCTGAATCTTTGCGACAATCTACCAGAGAAGCGGCTGCTGCATATATCGCATGTGGGATTGATCCGGATAAGTCCGCAATATTTCATCAATCCTCCGTGCCTGAACACTGTGAGCTAGCATGGTTACTTGGCACGATAACCCCCATGGGTTGGTTAAACAGAATGACACAATTCAAGGAAAAATCGGCTAAATATAAAGATGATAGCGGCCTTGGTCTATATGCTTATCCCGTTCTTATGGCTGCAGATATACTACTGTATCATGCAACCCATGTACCGGTTGGTGAGGACCAAAAGCAACACCTTGAGTTAACCAGAGATATTGCCGGAGCCTTCAACAGGCGTTATAACCGCGAGTATTTCACTCTGCCAGAACCTATGATTATAGGACAGGCAACCCGTGTAATGAGCCTGCGGGATGGAACTAAAAAGATGAGTAAATCAGAAGAATCTGAATATTCCCGTATAAATTTAACGGATGATGCTGATACTATTGCAAGAAAAATAAAAAAAGCTACCTCAGATATGGAGCCAGGAATCTCTTATGACGTAGAAAAAAGGCCTGAAGTTAGCAATTTAATTAATATTTTCGCTGCCGTTACCGGGGAAAAACGCGATAAAATAGTAGGGCAATATGCAACTTCTGGCATGGCTGACTTTAAAACTGCCCTAGTCGATGCGTTGATAGCACATCTTTCGCCAATCAGAGCTAAACTATTGAAATTAAACGAAGATAACAAATATTTAGATAGTATCTTAGAAAAAGGGACTACAAAAGCAAGAGAGATAGCAGCCTCCAATATTAAGGAAATTAAAGATATTATGGGTTTTTTACAAATATAACCCCAACAATAGCATGAAAGTTAAGTCTTTCTTGTAATTTTGTATCAAATATAGTATGAGTACGCCTAAATTATTAATTTTTATCAAAAGCGTTACCTTTAATGACTAGACCAAATACGCTTGTAATAAAAAACGAGCAAGATATTGATCCTACATTGGATCTCGTTAAAGAAATAAATCGTCTTCGCAAGGAGATGAACGCAGTTATTCTTGCCCATTACTATCAGGATGCAGAAATTCAGGATCTAGCTGATTTTGTTGGTGATTCACTGGATTTATCCAGAAAAGCAGCCGCCGCTAATGCAGATGTAATTGTATTTTGTGGCGTTCGATTTATGGCAGATGTAGCCAAAATACTTAATCCACAGAAAACCGTCTTATTACCTGATTTGGAGGCTGGTTGCTCCCTAGAACATTCGTGTCAGCCTGCCGCTTTCGCTGAATTTAAGAAAAAGCATCCAGATCATATGGTTTTAAGCTATATTAATTCTTCAGCTGAAGTAAAGGCTTTGTCTGACATAATAGTTACTTCGTCAAATGCTGAGAAAATCATTAACCAGATACCAAAAAGCCAGTCAATTATATTTGCGCCAGATAAATACCTGGGCGGCTATCTTAGCAGAAAGACTGGCCGTGACATGGTGTTGTGGGAAGGTTCCTGTATCGTGCATGAACGTTTTTCAGAAAAAGAGCTGGTAAAACTAAAAACCCGTCATCCGAAAGCCCATATTATTGCGCACCCAGAATGCCCTGAAACACTGCTTAATTATGCGCACCATATTGGTTCTACCTCCTCTTTAATAAATTTTGTAAAAGAGCATAATGGAGACGAATTTATAGTCCTTACGGAACCTGGTATTTTACACCAGATGAAAACACTTGCACCAAATAGCACATTTTATGACGTACCAGGTACTGAAGATGGCGCTTGCGCATCCTGCAATGAATGCCCATATATGAAATTAAATACATTAGAAAAGCTGTATATGTGCATGGTAAACCGTTCTCCAGTCATAGAAATTGAAGAAGCATTACGTATACAGGCAAAAAAACCACTTGATAAAATGCTAGAGATGTCAAAGTAAGTAGCTTTTGGCTAGCTTACTTTGCGAACAAAATATGGATAAAAAAACACCAGAAAAAGGCAAACAAGGCGGTAGCAGGCAACTGCACGTAAAGGTGAAAACCGCTAAAGGCCGAAAAAAATCATCCACTCGTTGGTTACAACGCCAACTAAATGACCCATATGTGGCTATGGCAAAAGCTGATGGCTACCGCTCTCGCGCTGCATATAAACTTATCGACCTTAATAATAAATTTGATTTCCTAAAACCGGGCAAAAGCGTTATCGATCTTGGCGCGGCACCAGGCGGGTGGACACAAGTTGCTGTTGAAAAAGCAAAAGGCGGAAAAGTCATCGGTATTGATTTACAAGAAGTTGAACCAATTGCTGGGGCAACTTTAATAATGCATGACTTTATGGCCGATGATGCACCTGAAATTCTGTCGAATGCCTTGGAAGGTAAAAAGGCTGATATAGTATTAAGCGATATGGCTGCAGCTTCTTGCGGCCATGCAGCTACCGATCATATCCGCATTATTGGTTTATGCGAAGCTGCATTTGATTTTGCAAAAGAAAATCTGGCAGATGATGGCGTGTTTGCCGCAAAAATCCTACGTGGCGGTACAGAGAAGGAATTACTGGAAGATATGAAAAAATGCTTTAAGGTAGTCAAGCATTTCAAACCAGACTCCAGCCGTAAAGATTCTGCAGAAATGTATGTAGTTGCAATAGGTTTTCGCGGAGAAACTAATTGATTAAAAACCACCCTGTAATATGGGCACTAAAAGATGATCGTCCTGGCGATTATAACCAGGTTTTTGGCGTAGCAGAAGCTCTCGGCTCCCCTTATGAAATCAAAGAAATAAAATTTACTAAATATGTCCGCCTGACCAATTTGATAAGGGGCAGCAGCTTGCTTGGCATCGATATGGAGCAAAGCACAAAAATGGAAGCTCCGTGGCCCGATATAATTCTAGGTGCGGGGCGGAAAACTGCACCATTATCCCGATATATAAAAAAGCAGTCAGGTGGTAAAACTAAGCTAGTGCAGATGATGTGGCCTGGTTTTCCAGTATCTGATTTTGACATGATTGTCACCCCAAAACACGATGCGCTAATCTCATCAAAACGTATTTTCAATAGTGTTGGTGCGCCAAACCGAGTTACACCAGAAATGCTTAGGCAGCATGCAGAAAAATGGCGTGATAAATTTGCTCACCTACCTAAACTTAAAATAGCCCTGCTAGTAGGGGGTAATACGAAAGGCGGCAAATTTACAGATAAACACGCAAAAGATTTGGTTGATAAGGTATCACAATTTGTTGAAGGGAAAGATGTAGGGTTGTTAATTACTAACAGTAGGCGTACAAGCGAATCCGCAACTAATTTCCTAAAAAATGGCATTAAAACTCCTTATTACTTTCATGATTCAAAAAGTGGTAATGAAAATCCTTTTTTTGGTTATTTAGCCCTTAGCGATGTGATTATTGTAAGTGGGGATTCGATTTCAATGTGCTCAGAGGCATGCTCTACCGGAAAACCAGTATATATATATGCTCCTGCAAATATTACACCACGTAAACATAAGCAATTCCATCAAAGCCTTTATGAAAAAGGATATGCTAAACCACTCACTAATAAATGGTTAGAGTATAACTATTTCCCACTTAATGACGCCAAATTGGTAGCAGAAGCAATACGCAAAAATTATTTTTGATATAGCTTGACGTTTTACCTCTCAAATCATATAAGTTTAAGAGGTATAACTTCTAGTTGTACTGTTTTTGGGTGTTTTCCCTAGTTTACGTTACAAATCAGGTGTATTGGATGAAGTTTACTAAGGCGTTATTTTTAAAATTTTCCGTTATCATTGCAATGGCCCTTATGCTTTGTACACAAAGCTATGCTGCTGATACTACATCAGTTAATGTTGGCATTAATCAATCAGAAGAGATTATTTTACCTGGCAAATTTACTAACACAGTAATTAGCAACCGTGCTATTGCAGGAGTTATAAAGCACAGTGCAAAAAGCATTTCCATCGTTGGCAAAGCGGCTGGAGAAACTGAAATAAGTTTCCTAAATAAAAAGAAGTTAGTTAAAAAAGTAAGTGTAAGTGTTGGTCAAAACACCGCCTCTTCATCTAGTGCATCTAAACATAATGATGTCGTGTCTTATGAAGAACCTGTAGAACCAAATTCTAATTATGTTTCAGGTAAATACTCAAATATAAAGCGCTCTTTAAAAAATTTCTTTCCATCTGAGGCAATTGGCATTGAGTCAGTAAACGGGGCTATAGCTTTGACAGGTACAGTTTCTGATGCAGAAACTGCTGCACAGGCATTAAAAATCGTGCAAGAATACGCTGGCAAGAGCAAAATCATTAACCTAATGCGCTTACGTTCTGGCCAACAGGTAATGCTAAGAGTACGTGTAGGAGAACTAAAACGCAGTTCTATTGATAAATTAGGATTAGGTTTACATGGCATAATCTCTGCCGGTTCATCAGTGTTTGGTTTACTTGAAAGTAAAGGTGACCTAAAAATACTTGCAGAGCCAACTCTTACTGCAATATCAGGTGAAACTGCAAACTTCCTCGCAGGTGGTGAATTCCCGGTGCCGGTAGTGCAATCTGGTAACACTATGTCTGTTGATTATAAACCTTTTGGCGTAAGCGTTAATTTCACTCCTATGGTTTTCAGCAAAAACCGCATACGTCTTGATGTAGCATCAGAAGTTTCTGAATTAAGCGATAAAAGCTCAGTAAAAGTGAATTCTATGGTAATTCCTTCAATTACTACCAGACGTGCTAATACTACTGTTGAGCTAGCACCGGGTGAGAGCTTTATGATTGCCGGTTTAATAAAAGATAACAGCAAAGCTAACATCCACAAAGTTCCGGGATTAGGCGACATTCCAATTTTAAGCCCATTATTCCGTAGTGCAGAGTTTCAGAAAAATGAAACTGAGCTGGTTATAGCTGTCACTCCTTATTTAGCTGATCCTGTTGCAAGCGATGATATTCGCCTGCCAACAGATGATTTTAAAAATGCAACTCCACTTGAAATGTTATTCATGGGTAAGCTGGAGTCACGTAAAAGTTCTGATACCAAGAAAAAAGGTTTAGAAGGTTCTGTTGGATATTTAATTGATTAGAGAAATTATGCAAATTATGCGTTTATTTATTTTATTGCTTACAGCTTTAACAGTCAGCGCTTGTGGTTCAACTAACACAAAGAGAGTAGAGCCAGAATCTTTATTAAACTCTTCAAAAGAAGACGTATCTTTTGAGCTAGTAAATAATGATTCTATAGGCGCTATTGTAAAATGGGTAAATGATGATAAACCTACTGGTGCTCAGCTTAACTGTAATACAAAAGGCAAACAATGCCAGCAGGCGCAGAAAATACTGAAATCACGTTTAATTCCTTTCAAAGTTGCAAAGCCAGCTACTGATACTCCTGAATCTGTTAAGTTATTATATGCAAGGGTTTCAGCAAAAGACTGCAGCAGTAACCTGTTAGGCTGCTCTGTATCAGTAAATTCTTTACAAATGGTTACAGACCACAATACTTTTGTAGCCCCATCGCTTTCTGACCAGCAAGATGCTGCTAAGGCTATACGTGGCTACAACAGATATTTAGGCAACTAAGATAATAGCTATTAACTAGAGCGCTTTCAATTTAGTTATAGACTAGGAGCGCAAGGTGAGGAGGACGTAAGCGTAGTAAACCTACGTGCGTACCGATGAGTTCGAGGCGCGCGACAACGTATATAATTAAGTTGAAGATGCTCTAGCCAGTTCTTTTGATCTGTTACATGCCGCAATAGCAGTTTTCTCTATCAAATTTGCAAGACCTGCTTCCAAAATTTTAAGACCTGCCTCTGTAGTTCCTTTAGGGCTTATAACTTGCTCTTTTAGTTCCTTTACAGTCTTATCTGAAAGCCCGGCAAGTTCTGCGCTACCGAGCACCGTAGAATGAGTCAAAGCTGCCGCCAACTCTTGCGGCAAACCTAATTTTATGCCAGCACTTATTAGGCTCTCCATAAAATGAAATACATATGCAGGGCCACTGCCTGATATTGCAGTTACAGCATCAAGCAAGTTTTCATCTTCTATCCAAAATGACTCTCCTACAGATTGGAATAATTCATCAGCACGTTTTCTTTGTATAGAAGTTACATTGTCATTGGCACATAAAACAGTAGCACCTTGCCCGACTAGTGCCGGAAGATTGGGCATAGAGCGTATAATCGCTTTATCGCTTCCTAAATGCTTAGCAAAGAATGGAAGTGTCTTGCCTGCAGCAATTGATATAAACAGAGTATCTTTATTTTTGGAAAATTTTGGCAGCAGCGCCTCTATTATCTGTGGTTTTACTGCAAAAATAACCGTATCTGCTTTAAAATTATTGTCAATTTCAATAACTGACCTAACACCATACTTATTGGCAATCTCGCTATTTGGATCAAGAACCAATATCTGGTCTTTGTGCGCAACTTTCTCAATCAGGCCACCAAGCAGCGCGCCGCCCATTTTGCCACAGCCAACTAATAGAATATTATCTTTTATCATTTCTTACCTTTTTCCAGAGCTTTAATTCTTTTGTCTAAATTTTCTTGCTCTAAGCGAGCTTTAGCCGCCATCTCTTTTACCACTTCAAATTCTTCACGTGTAACCAGATTGTGCTTTTTAAGCAACTCATCTAATTTTTTATTCACCAGATCATCCATATAATTCTTCATTTCTGCAACAGAATTAAATGCTGTATCCATTGCAGAACCTGCAAGTTTAACAAAATCTTCTAGAAACTTATTATCTTTTGACATACAACCCCTTTACCTTAGAATGTTAAACGTTATTCAAACTATTATACAAAATTATAAAAATAAATAGCTATGATAGCTTATCCTAATATTGATCCTGTACTTATTGAAATAGGCCCATTGGCTATCAGATGGTATTCGCTGGCTTACGTAGCAGGAATAGTACTGGGTGGCCTATATGCCGATTGGCTAAATAGAAAACCACCCATGCAGAAAAACCTAAAAGTTTACGATGATTTTATGGGCTGGGCTATTATTGGCATTATCTTAGGTGGCCGCCTAGGCTACGTATTATTTTACAATCTACCTTTTTACCTTGAAAACCCAATTGATATTTTAAAAGTATGGCACGGAGGAATGTCATTCCATGGCGGATTAATTGGAGTTATTAGCGCAACAATAATATTTTGTAAAAGGCATAAAGTCCAAATAATGCCATTATTTGATTTGCTTGCATGCGCCGCACCAATAGGAATATTTTTTGGAAGGGTAGCAAATTTTATCAATGGTGAATTATATGGCCGTGTTACCGATAGCCCATTTGGCGTGATATTTCCCGAAGGCGGGCCACTACCACGGCATCCAAGCCAGCTTTACGAGTCCACACTGGAAGGGTTAGTTTTATTTATTGCTTTACTACTATTAGCCCGGTTTACCAACGCAAAAGCAAAAGCTGGTGTTTTATCGGGAGTATTTCTCGCAGGTTACGGTCTATCGCGCATGATAATCGAGAATTTCCGTGAACCTGATGAGCAAATCGGCTTTTTGTTTGGCCATGTAACTACCGGACAATTTTTATCAGTTCCAATGTTATTAATCGGAACAGTTATTATTTTTATCGCTGCACGCAAAAAACATGTCGCTTGAAGACCATATAAAAAACCTTATTGCTAAAAACGGCGCAATCAGCATTGCTCAGTTTATGGAAGAAGCTTTAGCTAATCCACAATATGGTTATTACCAAAAGCAAGACCCGTTTGGTAAAGCTGGCGATTTTGTTACGGCACCTGAGATAAGCCAGATATTTGGTGAGATGATCGGAATATGGGTAGCATCGGTTTGGCAATCTATGGGCAGTATTCCAATCGCCCTTGCAGAACTTGGGCCAGGCAGGGGTACGCTAATGCAGGATTTACTCCGTGGTACCAAACACATACCTGGGTTTCACCGCAATATAAAGGTGCACATGGTAGAAACCAGCCCAACTTTGCAGCAAATCCAAAAGGAGAAACTTGGCTTTACTGGGGTTGAAATTAAATGGCATAAAGATATAAGCTCCCTACCCGATATACCAACCATTATAATTGCTAACGAATTCTTTGATGCACTGCCTATTCACCAATATATAGAAACAGAAAATGGTTGGAGCGAAAAACTAGTAGGAATCCAAAATGATAAATTAGCATTTATGTTATCCAGCGATAATTTAGAATTGGGGCATGATGCTCAAATCGGGGCAGTGCTTGAAACCAGCCCAGTAACTATAAATATAGTGGAGCAATTATCAAAGCACATTGCTAGCTATGGCGGAGCGATGATGGTTGTTGATTATGGTTATGCGCATTGTGGTTATAAAGACACATTACAAGCTATGAAAAATCACCAGTATCATGATATTTTGGAAGATGTCGGCAATGCTGACATTACCGCTCACGTTGATTTTTCTTCTATTGCAGAGACAGCAAAAAAATCAGGCATAAATGCCAGTGACGTTATTACACAAAATGCACTACTTCTTGCACTTGGTATTGAAATTCGTAAACAGGCACTGCTTAAAAATGCTTCAGAAAAACAAAAAGATGATATAATCAGTGCCACTGATAGATTGATAAATCCTGATGCAATGGGTACTCTATTTAAAGCAATTACTTTGTATAATAAAAATTTACCTTTACCAGTAGGATTCTAAATGAAAGCTATATTAGAAAGCGACGTTCCAATTTTAACCTGTCCACAATTTGCAAAATTAAAAGGTGTAAAACATGCATTCTTCACGCGCAATGGCGGGGTAAGTAGTGGTATATACACGTCGTTGAATACTGGAGCTGGTTCAAAGGATGACCCTGAAAATGTAAAAGAGAATAAGCGAATTGTTTTGAAAGCACTTGCCAATCTACCAGAAGAATCTTTAAAAATAGTAGCCGACTTGCCTGAAGATTCTTTGCATACATTGTATCAGATACACAGTAATAAAGTAATAACTGTAACAGGCAAATTTGAAACTCGATTTGAAGCTGATGGGCTTGTTACCAAAACTCCCAATATAGTTCTAGGTATATTGACTGCCGATTGCACGCCAGTGTTATTTGCAGATACAGAAGCCAAAGTAATCGGCGCCGCTCATGCCGGTTGGAAGGGGGCATGTTCTGGCATATTGGAAAATACTGTTATCGAGATGGAAAAATTAGGGGCGAAAGCCGCAAATATACATGCTGTTATAGGGCCTACAATTGCGCAAAGTTCCTATGAAGTAGGTGATGATTTTTATCAACGTTTCTTAGGGTTTTCTTCTACCAATAATAAGTTTTTTATCCCATCGAATCGCAGTGGACATTATATGTTTGATTTGCCGGCATATGTTGAATCACGTCTTAGCGCGATTGGTGTTACGTCTGTTACTAACGTAAAACGTGATACTTGCAGTGAAACAGAGCATTTCTTTAGTTACCGCCGCTGTTGCCTCAATAACGAAGGGGATTATGGACGGAACCTATCGGTTATCTCATTGTTATAACCATTAGTTGCAATATAAACAGCAAATAGCACCCTTGGTGGACTTTCTAGCTGGGCCACGCTCGAATTTATAGCATTTGCAACAATATAGTCACATAAATTTCAGATTTATGATATAATTATATTACACAATTATATCTAACTGGGATTATTCATGAAAGATTTCGACAATACTATCAAAGCTGCAGATAACATAATTGCATACTCGCGCCCTTATGCAGCCAGTAAAATAGAAAAAATTGCTATTAAACAGAGCAAAGAATATAATACGTCTAAAAAAGAAACTATTCAGGAATTTACTGCATCTGCTGATTCCAGATTTATAGATAACCTATACCTGGTATCCTGTGCAATTTATGATTTGAACTCAGGTGGGTTTGGAGAATTAGGCCTTATCAAAAAATGTAAAAAAGCTTTAACTGCAGCAAAAAAACCTGAATTATTTAATGCCAGCCCACTTGATAAAAACAATCAGCAAGTAAGAGCAAAACAATGTTCTGATCTTACTGAGTATGTGATTAAAGAACTTAATTTATCAACAGTTTCTGCAAAACAAAGACATGATATAGAGAGCAGGATTGCTGATTCTTATAAAGGAAAACCAATTCCCACTAAAGAATTGTTAGAGATGGAAGATGAAATACAATTAAGAAATTCCAAAATTGGTAGGTCTAACGAATCTTTAGTAACAGCACATGGAGAGAGAGGGTTTTTGCTTGATTTTAATGCAGTTAAAGCTGAGATTGCTAAATCTTATATTAAAGAAGTTTCTTTTGAAGATAGCGTCCAGATAAGCGAGAAGTCCTACTCAGAAAAAGAGAATTCTAAGAAAGATAATGACAAACCCAAAGAAAAACCAGAGCTAAAAAGAACAGTTTCTAGAATAGATATAATGCCAAAAGGTAGTTTCGTATCAAGAAGCGCTCATAAAAATAATGGGCACACAATTAGCTAGAAATATTAAGTCAGCTCATCAATCTGTTTAGTAGTTAAGTTACCCGGCACAATCAACATAGGTATTTGTAGTTTACTACCCAGTGACGCCACTATTGCAGGTAAAACTTTGCTTTTAAGTAAAGATTTTTCAGGAGCCGTACCAACAACTAGCATATTGATACCCCTATCTTCTTCTACCAGTGAAATTATTTCATTTTCAATAAGTCCTTCACGCACCACTATTACCGGCATAATATCGGACCATTTTTTTACCTTATCAGCCAGATGTTTCAGCAAGTCTTCAGCTTCCTGGAATATTTCCTCACGCATTTTATCTGCAATTGCACCAATAGTTGTTTGGAAATCGGTTGATTCTATAACATGGAGAATAATTACAGAACCATTGTTTCTCTTAGCCAAATTGCAGGCAAAGTGCAAAGCCACTTCCGAATACTTTTCTGCATTGACACAGACCAGGTAATTTACTTTTTTCTTTACTTTTATGCGTGTAACTTTCAAAGCAATCCTCTTTTATACCTTTCTAAATACAGCACCTGCTATCCATCCACTGCACAATGCAAGCAGTACAGCTAAAATACCATAAATAGCAGGATATTGATAAGCAAAATCAAAAACCAGTGCATCAAACCCTTTCTTGCGCACTATTAAAGGAGTAGACTGCAATCCTATTAATTGTCCGTCACTAAACAGATAAACTTCAGCAGTATATTCACCTTTTAAAACATTATCAGGAATTTTTATTATTGTACGAAACAACGTATCACCAATAAAAGATACCTCCCCTACTTCAGGATAATATAATTTTTCCTGCTCTTGCATATTAAGTAATGCTGTCTGGAATTCCTTTTTGTCTATTTTATTGCTACTAGTTGATTCTAGTTCTAAGTTTTCCATCCCTATGCCTAGCTTGGATAGCAATAAGTCATTTTTGATCCCATCTAGCTGGCGGCTTGAAGCAACTACATAAAAGCCATTTACATTATCAAAAATAGCTTCTTTTTTATTAACCCAAATTCCAGCTACGCGCTCTTTCTTACGCACTACGTAGGAAAGCTCTGGCCCCCTTACCACCACTACCACATCACCTGCATCATTACGCGCACCGAATAAAAGTACTTCAGTACCTTTAAAACCAGAATCAATCTCAATCTGACGCAATGATAAATCTGCAATTACTGGCCTTGCGCTAGCAGAGGCTGCCGTAATTAGCAAAAGTAGCATGGCAAATTTAATTATATTCATCTGTCTAATATTGATATTGAAAATGGATTGTCCGGAGTAAGAAATAACCCGAGCCCAAGTTTTACCACTACAAAAAGTACCATAATAGCAAGCATAGCACGGAGTTGTTCAGCTGGTAATTTCATGCCAATACGTGTACCAAATTGTGCCCCAATAACTGAGCTACCTAGCATTAATAGCGCAAGAACTACGTCTACAGTATGAGTGCTAATAGACTGCAAAATTGTAACGTTTGCCGTGATAAAAACTATCTGGAATAATGATGTACCAATTACTACAGAAGTTGGCATCCCAAGCATATAAATCATAGCAGGAATCATAATAAACCCACCGCCAATGCCCATAAGGGATACAAGTATGCCAGTAAAAACCCCAAGCATAACGGGAAGAATCGCACTTACTTTAATATCAGAACGCGGAAACTCCATCTGGAAAGGTAATGGTAAATCAATAACCCAATTGCGTTTATTATGAGGCTTCACAGGATGGCCTTTACGCTTTGATATAATCAAATTTATACTTTCCCGCGCCATTAGTGTTCCTATGCTACCTAAGAAAATTACGTAGCATACTGATATGGTTAAATCTATTTGCCCAATGTCTTTAAGAACAGAAAACAAAACTACACCAAGTGATGAACCAATAAGTCCACCAATGGTAACAACCATGCCCATTTTTAAATCAACATTGGAACGGCGTAAATGCGCAAG
>JAJONM010000106.1 GCA_021323415.1 Rickettsiaceae bacterium | reverse complement strand
AGTTGAATGTTTATTTTCTGTATCTGGTGCTACTTGAAGGCCAATAAGCTCAGTTTGTCTTGTATCCCTTTCAGATAATAAGTATGAAGAAGTTTTTCCGGCACTCGCTGTTGGAAGGGAGCTATCATCTTTATCAGGAGTGGATAATGACTTCTGGATTTTCTTACCAAGAATATCGCCTGTGTACATGGCCCCTACACTTGCTCCTACAAAAAACATTCTTCCAACACCTGTATCAAGCAATATCTTTGGGTTGTTTTTTACAAATTCAGTAAGTCGTTTTACAAATGATGCAGGAGTTATATTTTCATAATAACAACAATCATATACAAATCTGCCAGCAGCAATATCTAACGGAGTAGAAATTACTGCTGCTCCTACACCTGCGGCTGCAATTTCTACAGTTTTACGTAGCGGAGATATCTCCTCGCCACGTTCTTCTGCGTTTTTATGGTTATTTCTGAAATAGCGTACTAATATCCATGCTGGCGCATTTCGTAAGGCTGTAATAGTAATGAAGTACGCTTTATTAGGTAATGCACATGCAGGATGCTCAAACAGAGTTCTAATTACACTTCTGCTAGTAGTTACTCCTTTTTGTTTGGAAAGTAACTTTTCTGGATTTGCACTTTTACTTTCAATGTTTCTTATCTTTTCTGTCATTTCAACTGGCGAGCTTAGAGATTCTCCTGCAATCCCCCCCACTGTACCAAATATAAATTTTTTATCTTTGTCAGTAGTAAAGCTTTCCCCAAATTCTGCTGCATTGCCACCCATTATTAATAAGATTCCTTTTCTTTTTAAATAATTTGCTGCCGCTGTATAAGTGTCACCTGTTTTCCAATTGCTTTTAAATGAAGAAGAAAGGGATATACCTTTTGCTTGTGCATTTGTAATTGAGTTGTTTACTGGAATAGAAATAGCTAGCGACCATCCGTTAATGTTTTATCTGGTGTTTTTTGTAAGTTATCTTCTTTCATTTATATCTCTTATAAAATTGAAATAGTAATAATGCATCTTTTTATTAAGAAATAAACTTATTTTTAATAAACGCGAGTATCTGTGGTTTGATTACTACTTAGCATTGCAAATTAATTCCAAATACATTGGTAAAAAAATATACTTTCCTATTCGCCTATTTTATATATGCTACTAGTCTAAATTAAATACAGGATTAATGTTGTTAGCAAATCTAAAACCAGTACGGATATCAGGTAAAGAAGTTCTTCCAATAGTAGAAGGTGGGAAGGGCGTTGCAGTCTCTAACGGAGCCAGCTCTGGCGCTTTCGCAGCAAGTGGCGCAGTTGGAACATTCTCAGGCGTAAATGCCGATAGTTATGATGCAAATGGCAGGCCAATCCCTGTTGTTTATAAAGGTGTTACACGCATTGAGCGCCACGAAGAACTGGTGCAATTGGGTATTAAAGGTGGCATAACGCAAGCACGCATAGCCCATGAAACATCAAACGGGCAGGGGCGCATCCACGTTAACGTATTATGGGAAATGGGTGGCGCACAACAGGTTTTAGAGGGGATATTAGAAGGCGCAAAAGGCCTCGTGCATGGTGTTACTTGCGGAGCTGGCATGCCTTATAAACTGGCAGAAATTGCTGAAAAATATAATGTTTATTATTACCCGATAGTTTCTTCAATGCGCGCTTTCCGTGCCTTGTGGAAACGTTCTTACAGCAAAAGCTATCATCTTTTGGGAGCGGTGGTTTATGAAGACCCGTGGTTGGCTGGTGGTCATAATGGACTCAGTAATGGTGAAGATCCTCTGCTGCCGGAAGATCCATACCCACGCGTGGCAGAAATCCGCACATTCATGAATGAAGTTGGTTTAAATGAAGTGCCAATCGTTATGGCAGGTGGCGTATGGCATTTAAAAGATTGGTCGCACTGGCTTAACAACCCGGAAATTGGCCCTGTAGTTTTTCAGTTTGGTACGCGCCCGATATTA
The DNA here is from genome assembly GCA_021323415.1 of Rickettsiaceae bacterium. GTDB lineage: Bacteria > Pseudomonadota > Alphaproteobacteria > Rickettsiales > UBA6187 > JAJONM01. The sequence continues at coordinate 3,356 of JAJONM010000106.1, read as the reverse complement.
ACACAGGAAAGCCCGGTGCCAGATACATGGAAAAAACGTCTCCTTACTTTAGAGGAAGGCGATATTTTATTAAATCGTTTCAGCCCAACGGGTTTTTATTCGTCGGCTGTGCGTAATAAATTTTTACGTGGCCTTGAAGGCCGTCACAACCGTCAAATTCCTTATGCGCCAGAGCCTGAAGGTGTAATGACAGAAGCGCTTCTTATTGGCCCGCGCAAGCGTCCGGTATATGTTGAATTGCAAGATAAAGACCGCGCTGAAAAATGGATATTAGAAGGTCATGATGATCCGATGAAAACTCCTGATTCAACTTTGATATTTGTTTCAAAAGCAGAGGCTGCGCAAATACATGAAGACCAGGTTAATTGCATGGGCTGCCTAAGCCATTGCAAATTTAGCAATTGGAAAGACCATGATGATTACAACACTGGTAAAAAAGCTGATCCGCGCAGTTTTTGTATCCAGAAAACATTGCAGGATATTGCCCACGATGTTGGAAGTATTGAAGACCAATTAATGTTTGCTGGTCATAACGCATTCAAATTCAAGCAGGACCCGTTCTATAACAATGGCTTTGTCCCAACGGTGAAGCAGTTGGTTGATAGGATTATGACGGGTGAGTAGTGGGAACTAGGAATTTAAGAATTAAGAATCTTACTTTCTAAAGTTCTTAGTTCCAAAGTTCTTAGTTCCCGCGCAGGAATGGGTTTGTAACCCATTCCTCATATTCATGTCTTCTTTATTAGGACATGAACATTACGACGGGGTTACAAACCCCGTCGAGCCTTAGGTAACGAGACAAATCTTACCAATAACCAGTAACTAGCAACCAGTAACTAACTTAGTCACATGCCCCATCTTCCTACCGGCTCTCGCCTGTTTCTTCCCATATAGATGAAGTTTAGTATTTGGCTCATTAATATATTTAGACCACAATTCTATATCATCACCAATCAGGTTTTTCATTTCGGCTGTTGAGTGATAATCTGGGTTGCCAAGCGGTAAACCGCATACAGCCCTAATAAACTGTTCAAACTGGCTGGTGATGCAGGCATCCATTGTCCAGTGGCCAGAGTTGTGTGGGCGTGGCGCAATCTCGTTTACTAGCACATCGCCATTTTTTGCAACAAACATCTCTACCGCAAGTATTCCCACCAATTCAATCTCATTTGCAATCTTGCATGCAATTTCTTCTGCCCTTTTAGCTGTCTTGGCAGCTATTGGGGCAGGGGCGATTGTCACATCTAATATTCCATTCTTATGTATATTCTTAACTGGCACATAAGGCACTGCCTTCCCATCCTCTCCGCGAGCTACAACAACTGAAACCTCGCATTCAAAAGGAACCATCCCTTCCAATATTCCCGTCCCGATGTTTATCTCATCCCATAGTTTTTTAAGGTCAGCATCATTATCAATAACAAACTGGCCTTTCCCGTCATAACCAAACTCAACTGTTTTCAATATGCACTTGGTTCCAATTTCCCCAAATGCTTTTTGCAATTCTTTTGCGCTTTCAACTTTTTTGTATGGCGCAGTTCCTATTCCTATTGAATTTATGAAGTCTTTTTCGCGCAGGCGGTTTTGCGATATATGTAAAACTTTCCAGCCTGGGCGTACTAATACCGATTCTTCCAATATTTTAACGCTTTTATGAGGTATATTTTCAAATTCAAATGTTACCACATCAACTGACTTAGCAAATTTGGACAGCGCCTTCTTGTCGTCAAAATTAGCAACTATTGTTTTGTTGGCAACGTGTGATGCCGGGCTATTTTTTTGGTCGGTGTAAATAAAGGTTTTATATCCAAGCGGCGCAGCAGCCAGCGCTGCCATGCGTCCTAACTGACCGCCACCAATAATACCGATTGTCTTGCCTGGATGAATTAAAGTCACGATGGGTTTTCGTCAACTGAGTTAGTCTGTGCTTCGCGAAGTTTCCGTAAGCGTTCTTTAATGTGTTCATCGCCAATAGCTATAATCGAGGCTGCTAGTAACCCTGCATTTTTGGCACCCTTTTTCCCAATAGCGAGTGTACCAACTGGCACTCCGCCTGGCATTTGTACGATTGATAATAAGCTATCCAATCCATTTAATGCATCACTTTGCACTGGCACTCCAAGCACTGGAAGTATTGTCATAGAAGCTGCCATTCCCGGTAAATGTGCTGCACCGCCAGCTCCGGCAATAATAACTTTGATGCCGCGTTCTTCTGCGGTTTTTGCGTAATTGTATAACCTATCAGGGGTGCGGTGCGCTGAGACTATTTTAACCTCATAAGGAATTTCAAGCTTATCTAATATAAAGCTTGCCTCATTCATTGTTTCCAAATCAGACTGGCTGCCCATTATAATTCCAATTAGTGGGGAATTAGCATTAATTTCCATGAAAGTGCTCTTAAAATTAAAGTAGGATTATTACGTAAGATGGTCTTATTGGCAAGAATTTTTGAGCAATTATTGCAAATTCTCACTTGCGAAATATGTCTTGGTCATACTACGACTTGATCGCAGTATCCAGGTAAAAACAAAAAAGCCATTTTGAAAAAATGACATCTTAAATCAGCTTCAGGATTAAGCAATTAAATCATCACAAAGGAATTCCTGGAGATAGGAAATACGGTCCTTTAACCACAATTTCCGTCGCTTCATCCGCTGCACCAGCAATTGATCAAAATTCGCATCTGCGGTTATTGCGGTAATTTTAAGGTTAAGTTGTTTATGCTCTTCCAATAATGCTGCCAGTTCTTTTCTGGCTTTTTCTTCTTCACCCATTTAAAACACCTAAACCTTATTGCACCGAATAAAAAAACCGCGATAATTAACCGCAGCTTAAAGAAGATCTGTAACTATTTTAATTCAATATATTCAACTAATAATTGCTAGTATTTATTGCTGTTATTAAACTTATAATAACATATTTTTTAGCGAAAAGAAATTGTTTTTTTAAGTGCCCATGTGCTTGCAGAAATAAAAAAAACAGGGAGTTTCTGCTCCCTGTTTCTTAAGCTCATTGTATTTATTGATTATGCGCAAGCATCACCTTCACCAGAGATCAAACCAACGATCTGGTTAGCACCAAATATTGCACCGATACCGATACCAAGTGCTAGTGCCACACCCCATGAAATCTTACCAAGGAATAGTGAGAAACCAAGGAATATAATACCAAATGCAGCAACGCCACGCGCAACTGGTCCTTGTAGCTGCTCTACGATATTACAAATTACCTCGTCTACCGGAGTACTTGCTGCCTGAGCAAATGATTCCGCAGGAATCATAAACGCAGCTGCTGCAAGGATAAACATAAATGCAACGTTCCAGTAAGCATTACTTTCAATCTGCATTTTGTTTTGT
>JAJONM010000105.1 GCA_021323415.1 Rickettsiaceae bacterium | reverse complement strand
TTCCAGCAGCAATTCATGTAGCTTAGCAGTAAAATCGCTGAAGTTTCCATTTTTAGAATTGTCAGCTTTGCCAGTAGCAAAGATTAGTGCCGTATCGCTGGTGGAGGTGTCACTATCAACCGTAATCGAATTGAATGATTTTTCTACGCCCTCTGCGAATATTTTTTGTAAAACGGGAGCATCAATTGCAGCGTCTGTGAAAATATAAGAAAGCATGGTTGCCATGTCAGGTGCAATCATGCCTGAGCCTTTTGCGATGCCATTTATCGTAACTTTTACCCCATCAATAGTGGCGGTTTTAGTCACGCCTTTGGGGAAAGTATCAGTAGTCATAATGGCTTTGGCAGCCTCATGCCATATGTCACTTTTCATATTTTGTTTTATTGCGTCCAGCGCATCGGTGATTTTGTTATCGGGCAACGGCTGGCCGATAACACCTGTGGAACAAGGATAAACCTCATTTTCCGGGCAACCCCATTTTTCGGCGGCAAATTTTACTATACGCTCGACAGAATCACCCCCTGCCTTGCCATTAAAAGCATTGGCATTGCCGGAATTTACGATAAGCAGCCGTGCTTTGCCAGTTGGAAGCATCTTTTTGCCCCAAACAATATTAGCACTAGCCGTGCGCGATTTGGTAAATGTGCCAGCTACAGTAGTACCTTCTGATAATTCCGCCAGCATTACATCAGTGCGGTTTTTATACTTTATTCCTGCTTCTCCCACGGCAAATTTTACGCCTTCGATAGCAGGCATAGTTGGGAATGATGCTGGGGCTAGTGGGGAGATTTTGGTCATTATCTTGCTCAAATTAAATGGTTTTACGTTCTATATAAAAAGCTTTGGGAAATGTAAACATCTGTTTCAAATCGGTAGTGACTCAATTTGAATGTATGTCGTCATCCCCGACGTTAGATGAGTCAAAACTGAAAGTTTTGTAACGAATCTTACGAGCGGGGATCTCGTGCCACAAGGGTAGTAGATCCCCGCTCCAAGGTTCGTAAAGCCGATTAGAAGAAAATCGGCTAACCCACCTAAGGTCGGGATGACGATTGTGAGCGGGTCTAAAATTTCAAAATGAGCCACTACTTCAAATCGATTATTATAGCCCCCCAGAATGAAATAATATGGAGATAGTAATTAAACCAAAGATGGCTTATGAAACAAATTGAGAGGGCACTTTTACTAAGAGTCCTTCTTCTTTCTTCCTCTTGCAGGTTTCTTCTTACCGGCCTGTTTTTCTAATAACTCAACCGCTTCGGCAATAGTAACGCTTTCAACACTCATATCTTTAGTAAGCGATGCGTTTACTTTCTGGTGTTTTACATATGGGCCGTATTTTCCATCAAACACTGATATATCTTCGCCAGTTTTTGGATGCTTGCCGATAACGCGCAATGGCTCGGCAGTTGCGGCCTTTTTGTTTTCAGCAATTAGGGTTACGGCGCGGTTGATGCCGATAGTCAGCACATCGTCTTCTTTTAGCGATGTATATTTAGCATCGTGGCGGATATAAGGGCCATACATACCAATACCAGCCACAATAACCTTGCCGGTTTCCGGGTGTTTTCCGATAGTGCGTGGCAGTGATAATAAATCCAGCGCCTTTTTCAAATCTAAATCATCAGGGCTAATGGTTTTTGGCACGGAAACGCGTTTTGGTTTTTCGCCCTTAGAACCTTCGCCCAGTTGCATATAAAAACCATATGGGCCTTTTTTAAGTACAATATCAAGGCCGCTTGCCGGGTCAACTCCAAGGATTTTTGGTTCAGACCGATCGCTTGCGCCCTCTTCACCAGCATCACCAAGTTGATGCGTATAGTTACATTCAGGGTAATTCGAACAGCCAAGGAATGCGCCGAATTTTCCAAGTTTCAAACTTACTTCACCGGTTTTGCATTTCGGGCAGGTGCGGTCAATTTCGCCTTTTTCATTTTTAGGGAATAACCAATTGCCAAGCAGTTCGTTTAATTCAGTGATAACGTCAGTTAAGGTGAAATCCTTTACACCTTCGATATTTGCATTAAAGTCTTTCCAGAAATTGCGAAGTAGCTGCTTCCAGTCAATATCGCCAGCTGATACATGGTCAAGCTCATCTTCGAGCGTTGCCGTAAAATCATATTCGACATAACGCTTAAAGAATGCCACTAAGAATGCAGTAACAATACGGCCACGGTCTTCAATAAAGAAGCGCTTTTTATCCAGTTTTACGTATTCACGTTCCTGCAATACAGAGATAATGCTGGCGTAAGTAGAAGGACGGCCAATTCCAAGCTCTTCCAGGCGTTTTACCAGGCTTGCTTCAGTATAACGCGGTGGCGGCTGGGTGAAATGCTGCTCAGGCGTAACGTCATTTAGGCCGAGGTTCTCGCCTTTATCCATTGGCGGCAACATTCTGCTTTCGTCGTCTTCTTCGTCGTCTTTGCTTTCTTTGTAGACTTTGTAGAAGCCGTCAAAGTGAACAGTTGAGCCATTTGCACGTGCAACGGCGTAGCTATCATGCGATACGATTTCGGCCACAACCTGATCCAATATGGCTGATTCCATCTGGCTGGCAACCATACGTTTCCAGATAAGGTCATAAAGTTTTTGCTGGTCGTCTTCTAAGCTAATGTCAGCAGGTAGGCGGCTGGCATCGGTTGGCCTGATTGCCTCGTGTGCTTCCTGTGCATTTTTGGCTTTGGAAGTATAAACTCTTTGGTTTTCCGGCAGGTATTCTTTGCCATATTTGCTGCCAATCAGGCTCCGTGTTGCGTTTAGTGCTTCCTGTGCAACAGTTACGCCATCAGTACGCATATAGGTTATATAGCCTTCTTCGTACAGCTTTTGCGCCACCTGCATAGTGCGTTTTGCGCCAAAACCTAGTTTACGCGAAGCTTCCTGTTGCAGCGAGGAAGTAGTAAATGGCGGCTGTGGGTTACGGCGTGACTGCTTTTTTTCAATCGAAGCGACGCTGTAAGATTTGCTTTCCAGAATTTTGACTATATCGCCGGCAGCTTGCTCGGTTACAACATCAAACTGCTCAAGCTTTTTGCCGTTAATTTGGGTAATGCGGGCAAAGAAATCATTTTTCTTACTGGTTTTAAGATTAAGTTTTATGTCCCAGTATTCACGTGCTACGAAAATTTCTATGTCATTTTCGCGTTCAGCAATAAGGCGCAAGGCTACAGATTGCACGCGTCCGGCTGATTTACTACCCGGAAGTTTTCTCCATAAAACTGGCGATAAAGTAAAACCAACCAGATAATCAAGCGCACGGCGTGCTTGTTGGGCATTTACCAAGTCCATATCCAGTTCACGTGGATTTTCAACAGCGTGAACAACGGCACTTTTAGTGATTTCATTGAATACTACGCGCTGTACTTTTGTACCTTTCTTAATGGCTTTTTTTGCCTTTAGCACTTCAACGATATGCCATGATATAGCCTCTCCCTCGCGGTCAGGGTCAGTTGCTAGGAAGATAACTTCGGCAGTTTTAGCGGCGTCTGCTATTTCTTTTACATGTTTGGTCGATTTTGAGGATACTTCATAATCCATGGCGAAATCTTCGTCAGGGCGTACTGAACCATCCTTGGAAGGCAGATCACGCACATGGCCAAAGGAAGCCAGGACTTTAAAATCCTTGCCTAAGTATTTATTGATAGTTTGCGCTTTGGCAGGCGACTCAACAATAACAAGTTTCGTAAATGACACAAAATCTCCAAAAATAATTTTATTGGACAACAAGAGTTATAATTATTTTATTACTTTTGGAAAGAATTTATTTTTTTAATTTTGTTAAATTGCTGAAAATGCCTTGAAAATAGTAGGCCTAAGGCTGTTTTCGATAAAGGACGTGACGTAGCAATGGATTGCCATCTGATAATTTTGGATGGTCAAAATCATCTTGGGGCTCCCGCTTCATACCAATTTTTTCCATTACCCTCCGCGATGGAGTGTTGATTACTGCAGTAAATGACACAATTTCGTGTAAGTCCAGCTTGTTAAAGCCATACTCAAGTGCAGCTTTTGCGCCTTCAGTGGCATAGCCTTTATTCCAGTATTCTTTAGCTAACCTCCAGCTTATTTCTACGCAAGGAGTGAAATGTGCTTCAAAAGAGGGTCGGTTTAGTCCTATAAAGCCGATAAATTGACCCTCCTCTTTTAATTCTGCTGCCCATAAGCCAAAGCCATCTTGGGTAAAACTGGCCTTTATCCGCTCTGCCATTGCATCAGATTCCTCTTTTGTAAGCGTTGATGGGAAAAAGCGCATCACTTCCGGGTCAGCATTCAGTGCAGCAAAGGGTAATAAATCGGATTCCTTCCAGTGGCGCAGGATGAGGCGAGGGGTTTGGATCATGATTTTACGGGTGCGGTGTAATAGCGATAATTGTTATTTCTTTTTTGCTTGGGCCATAATACCAAAAAATCCTGTATGCGCCGGGAGTGTTATT
>JAJONM010000036.1 GCA_021323415.1 Rickettsiaceae bacterium | reverse complement strand
GAAGTTTTCGCACTTATGTATGAAACGGGCAAAAACGCTGCTGCAATCGTAGAGGAAAAGGGCTTAAAGCAAGTAACTGATCTGGGAGCGATTGAGAAAGTTATCGATGAGGTAATGGCAGCAAATGCTGATAAAGTTGCTGAGTATCGTTCGGGTAAAGATAAATTATTCGGCTTCTTTGTTGGGCAGGTGATGAAGGCTTCGGGCGGGAAAGCAAATCCGGCGGCACTGAATGAACTTTTGAAGAAAAAGCTTTCTTAATAAAGTATGCGAAGCATTCCGCTTAGTACCTTCTCCCGTGGGGAGAAGGTTAGGATGAGGGGGCGGGAATGTTTCAAAAAAGAATGACCTGAATTTTTTTTCCAACTACCATGCCCCCTCACCCCTCCCTCTCCTCACGGGAGAGGGCTTTAAGAGTTCGCTAGCTCACACTTTTTTTATTATTGATTATGCATATATTCATCTTCGGCCTCGGCTACACATCCACCGTCCTCGCAAAAGAACTTCTCGCTATAGGCTGGAGAGTCTCCGGCACTTGCCGCAGCGCTACAAAATTCGATAGCTTACGCCCGCTTGGCATTACCCCATATATATTTGATAATGATTTGCCACTAGAAACCATTTGGGATTTTAGCAGCGTGACGCATGTGCTGCATTCAGTGCCACCTTCAGGAAAAGGTGATATAGTTTTTAATTATCATTTCAACGAGCTGCAAAATTTACCTGACTTGAAGTGGTTTGGCTATCTTTCCACTACCGGAGTTTATGGCGATCATGATGGCGCGTGGGTGGATGAGAATACTCCGACAAATCCATTTAATGACCGCTCACGCTGGCGAGCAGATGCGGAAGCAGCATGGCTTAATAGCGACCTTCCAACACACATATTTCGTCTGTCAGGAATTTATGGTCCGGGAAGCAGCGCGATCGATGATGTGAGAAATGGTACGGCAAGGCGCATCAACAAACCGGGTCAGGTATTTTCGAGAATACATGTTGAAGACATTGCCCAAATTTTAGAGGCCTCAATTGCTAAACCAAATACAGGTTCAATATATAATTGCGCCGATGATTATCCCTGCCCACAAGCCGAAGTAGTAGAATATGCAGCAAAGTTATTAGGCGTCCAGCCACCGCCCCTTATTGATTTTGACAAGGCGGATTTATCACCAATGGCGCGTAGTTTTTATAGCTGCAACAGACGGGTTTCAAATCAGAAAATTAAAGGTGAGTTGGGCTTGGAGCTTAAGTACCCTGATTATAAAAAGGGACTTGGGGCGATAGTATCTTAACACCTGCCACTGGGTGTCATCCTGGAATTTAGAAAATCTTAGGCTACTACCAGCCTTAGATTTTCTAAATATCCAGGATTCAGGTATTCTTATTTAATAATGTCATTTTTTCAAAATGTCTTTGTTTAACTAACCTGGATACTGTGGTCAAGCCACAGTATAACGTTAATTGTTACGAAACTACCTACCCCTGCTTTCCCCATCAACATTCTGGCCTTTACCAGAAGCTAAAGCTGCGACAAAACCTTCGCCTAATTTAGCATATTCGGTAATTTTTCTGCTGTTAACATCTGTAAGCACAAGTGTTTCTTTAGATTTTTTCTCATCAGCCAGTGTAGCATTAAGTGCAGGTTTTGTCGCCTTAACAACTATCCTCAAGGCATTACTAACTTGCTCTAGGGAAGGCACTACCGGGACTAATTTTTTACCCTCAAGCTGACCACCACTTCTTGCATTTGGATAGTCTTGGGAACCTAGATCATCACCACCTCTTGCTGAGTAAGCTACTTCTTTAAATTCATTTATTACTAAAGGAAGTAGCTGTTGGTAAAAAGTCTTAGATAGCTCATTTCTTCTAAGAATGTTTTGTAAATCCTCACTTACTTGTTGGTTTGTTTTGTCATTTCTTAACTGGTTCAATGCTAAGCTAAAGACGCTTGAAAAATTTATCTCACCCGCCTCATCAAACCTTTTTCCTTTGCTACTAGCAAAGGAAATAAATGGGCGCGCTTCAAGTGCTATCGGTTTTGCAGTTTTTGCATATTCTCTTGCTGTGCTAGTTGTTGCTCTTTGTACATTATTTAATATTGCGCGCATTTATATAACCTTTCTGTTAAAAATTAATCCATCCATTCCTTCACCCGCTCCAGATGCTCATAGTCGTTATAACCAAGAGCTTTATCTGGGTTTGGGCAAGGTAGATAAGGAGTATTAACATTAGTAAAAATATTAATCAATTGGTTTACGCCTGCTTCCGCTTCTGTTATCAGTTCAGCAATTTGTCCTTTGACCGGTTCTCCTTTGACTGCTTCTTCGCTACCAGAGAGCTTCCAGTGGGAGAGTTCTGAGATAGGGGAATCCGGAATCTGGGATCTAGAATCTAGATTTGTAGAGAAGCCTCCCTTACTTGCAATCAATCCTTCCAACGTCATTTGCGGAGAAAACCCTAGTTCAATATCTTTCTGCGTAGGCACCGTTCCGGTTTTATAATCGATGATGGCTATGTTGCCATCATTATCTATTTCAATGCGGTCAGCACGCGCATAGAGAGTAAACTCTCCGATTTTATATTCGCCACTTACTTCGCTTAAGATTTTTAATTTTCCTTCGCGTCTTTGCGGTTCGTTTTCGGCGAACCATTTAGCAATGCGTTCAAAGCGCGGCCACCAGAAAGAAATTATCGCAGGCTTTAGGTCTTGCTGTTTTAATATTTCGTGACCGCAGTTTAATAGAGAATCAAGAATCTGGAATCTAGAATCTAGATTGCTTCGAGATTCCAGATTCCAGATTCCAGATTCCCAACCTTTAACAAACATCTCCAACGCCTTATGCACAAAATTACCAAACTCTGCAGGTCCCGGATCTTTATCAATCGGGTCTAGCGCTTTAAGCCCAAGTATTTTTGATGCGTAAATTGCATATGGGTCACGCATTAATTTTTCGATATTGGTGACGGATAACTTTTTTGGCCGTAATTCTACAGAAGGTTTTGGTTCTGGTATAACACATGCCTTTATTACTTCGGGCTTACTTAAAAGTTCTGCCCACTTATTCCACGGCTGCTTAGATTTTATTGCATCTTCTGCTTTTAGTATTTTTAAGATTGCACTAAGGCGGAGCAACCACCTGGATGGTATAGTTTGTGTGCCATCCATTTTTTCTGAGCGGGTCATTATAACTTGGCCAGAGCAAAAAATTTGTGCGAAGTCATGTGCTGATTGCCCAATTCTTTTTTCAGGAAGTGGCAACCCAAAATTTGAACGCATCGGCCTGCTCATCCACGGATCAGATTTAACACCCTCTGGCCATGAGCCTTCGTTTAATGCACCCATAATAACCAAATCAAAATTCTGCATACGCGCTTCAATAGGGCTTAGTATCGAAATCCTAGGATGCGTTCCATAAGGCGACCTGTAAACTTGCCCGACAAATAACGCATCAAGCAGTGCTGAATATTCTATTGGATTTATTGCTTTAAAATTTTTTGCTGGCAACATTAAGTCATCTAAAAATTCTTTCAGTTGTTCCCCTGCCGCACCACTGTAGAAACGGTCAGCACCTTCCTGGCTATCAGTGCAAGCAAGTTTTTCTGCAACCTTGATATGCTTGGTCAGAATTTCATCAAATGGTACTGATTTTAGCGATGTTAAACGCACTAAAGGCTCAAGCGTTTCTTGTAATTGCTCAAGCCAATTAACTAAAGTTTTATCACCTTCGTTTTGCAAAATTTTACATAAGCCAGAAATACCATTATTTGGCCTTATGCCACGTAAAGCCAGTAATTCAAGTTTGCGTATATTATTGCGAAATTCCACTGGCGCAGTTCCATTTGTAGCAAATGGATGCTTTAAACAACTAAGCAGTGATATGGGGCTTTCAGCTTTGTCTGTTGCAAGCATTGCAAGCAACCTTAAAAATATTGCCTGCGGAGTATCCTTAAGTTCTTTACCACTTGAGTCATCAATTGCCACATCCCATTTCTTTAAAACCGCACATACATGTTTAGCCAATTTTCTTTCATTGGTGATAAGTGCTGCAGTTTTTCCTGGTGTTTGCAAGGTTTGCTTTAGTATAAGTGCAATAACAGTTGCTTCTTCTTGTAAAGAGCTAGCAGTGATAAGCTCAATGGAATCTGGAATCTGGAATCTGGAATCGTGAGAAATATGTTTCCATGATGAGATCGTATTCGCTGGCCGCATTATTTCAGAAATAAGATGTGAGATAGAATTCTGATTCTGGATTCCAGATTCTAAATTCATAACCTCTTCCCTATTTACCCCCATCACTCCAAGCAACTGCTTCATACCAAATTGCGGGTGGGTTTCGCCAATAACTTCCCATGACTGATCATCCATATAATTATCAAGGCCAGGCAGTACCACACTACCATTTTGCATTGATGCAATAACTCTCAATAAATTCGCAGTAGCGGGAATTGAGCCGGTAGAACCTGCAACAATCACAGGATATGCAGGTGGATTTTCTTGCCAGTACTGGGCTTGCATATGAAGTGAAATATTTCGCCATGTGTAAATATCCACTGCATTTTCTTCCGCTAAAATTTTTGGCCATTCTTCGATAAGTATCTTTAAAAAATCGAGTGTTATCTGCCAATGGCGTGAAAGATCTTCAGGTACAATTTCAGCAATATTAGCAAATGATAATTGTTCTTTTTCTACTTCACCTAAAAACGATGCCAATTCAATCGCCAAATTTGCTGCTTGCGCGGTTGTAATTTTTTCGCCGGTATTGAGTAACCCCTGCCATTTTTCTATAAGCATAGTCAGGATAAACCGCTCGCGGGTTGACGAAATTAAATTTGGCAGCTCATAATTCCCCATAGTTTTAAATAAGAAACTTTCATCATCAGCATCACCAAGGGGTTGTATCTGAGGTAACAACAAAACCTTACCACCACTTATGCGAAGGAACGATTCCTGCAGGGCTTTGCACGCACGACGGTTTGGAAGCAATATTGTTATATTAGAAAACAACAATGGTTCGTTGCCGTATTTATGGAAAATATCAGCTGCAAGCGTATCTAAAAATGGCAAGTGCGGTGAGATAGTATAAATGTTCGGCATGATATAGTTATAGCATTATTAGTGAAAAAGTAAAATAGGACAAAGCACTATCTTGTGCCCTGCACCACAATATTTATTTTTATCTCCACATATTGACTTTGGCATTTTACCTTGCAAACCATTGCTCACAGCGTGCAATAATTTTTTAGGCGGGGGACTTACATAGCGCAGTGCAGCTATGTTATAATATACCCATGAAACCTGATAAAGGAGTAATAAAATGAGTAACAACCAAAATATCATAGACCAATTCAAACAGGATATTGAAAATCTACATGAAGTTGTAAGTCATCTTATCTGCCGTTTGAAGGAAGAAGTGAAAAATAAGGTAACTCCATCAGAAGGCCAAAAGCCAATTTGCGGTGATAAGCAGGAAATTATAGGCACTACTATGAAACTGACCAATATGCTGGCAAGAATATTCTCACTTAAACAAAAACTGGAAAATGGTGATAAGGTTGAGGGGAGGAAAATATCAGCCGCTATTGTCCAAACCAGGGATGCTTTAGGGCGCGCAACCGGCTAAGATTAACAAATTAACTAATTCCTTGACTTTTTGCTTCTTTGTCGCTATTTTGCACCAAACAATATTGGGGCGGGTAAAATGGCTAAGGAATTATATACGGTAAAAGAGCTTAGGAAGGATTTAATAAAGCAAATTAAAAGCGATAATATATTAGATCCCCGGTTATCATATGAATTAGGAAAGGGTGATTCTATATACAGAAACATAACAACTGTTTTTACTGATATCAGGGTACATCATACCACTTTGTATTCAAAAATGTTTAAACGTAGTTTTTTTAAAGGAGAGGAAAAAAGCGAACTTGTAGATGATATAGCTACCATAATTGCGCTATGGGCAAATAAATATAAAAGTAGCAATACAAACGACAGAGAAAATATCGTCGTATCTACAAATATGGAGAAAGCTTTATTTCAAAAGCCACTACATTCGTTACATATCAATCAACCAGGTGATCTTTTCGAGGATGCGCACTATTGTAGACGATATCCAGTTGTTCCTGCTGACAAAGCAAACAAACTTAAATACAAATTACTAGATTATTTTAATGAATACATACAAGGTATAGATGTTGAAAAAGAGCAACAGGAACGCACCGTATTATACAAACTTTTACCAGGCAAAATGCCACATAATGAAAAAAGAAAGCATATAGAAAAATTTCATATACTAGGCGATAAATATTCCGACGCAGTTTCGGGGCGTGCTAGTAGCAATGAAGAAAGTTCACGAAATCATCGTTAGTCATCCCCAACTTTCAGCGCGGCAATAAACGCACTTTGCGGAATCTCTACGTTACCTACCGTACGCATACGCTTCTTACCCTTCTTCTGCTTCTCTAAGAGCTTGCGTTTACGGGTAATGTCACCACCATAACATTTGGCGGTTACATCTTTACGCATAGCGCTGACAGATTCACGGGCAATTACTTTGCCACCGATAGCTGCCTGGATTGCAATCTGGAACATCTGCCTTGGGATTAAGTCTTTCAGGCGTTTGCAAAGTTCACGCCCACGGCCTTCAGAACGTGAGCGATGAGTCATCATCGCAAGTGCATCTACCGGCTCTGCATTTACCAGAATAGAAACTTTCACCAAATCGCCTTCTTTATAATCGGCCATGTGCCATTCAAAACTTGCATAGCCTTTGGTACATGATTTTAAGCGGTCGTAAAAATCAAATACCACTTCGTTTAGTGGCAACTGGTAAATCACAATTGCGCGGTTACCGACATAGCTCATATCTTTCTGGATTCCGCGTTTATCGGTACATAAGCCGAGCACGTTACCCAAATATTCATCCGGCACCATAATAGTTGCGTTAATCCATGGCTCTTCAATAAAATCAATTTTCACCGGGTCAGGCATATCAGAGGGGTTATGCATAGTCATAACTGTGCCGTCAGTCATGTGGATTTTGTAAACCACACTTGGGGCGGTAGTTATCAAATCAAGGTCGAATTCGCGGTCGAGGCGTTCCTGAATAATCTCAAGATGCAGCAGCCCTAAAAACCCGCAGCGGTAGCCAAGGCCAAGTGCTCCAGAAGTTTCCATTTCATATTCAAAGCTTGCATCATTCAGGCGTAGCTTACCAAGTGAATCACGCAAGTGATCAAAGTCAGAAGCATCAACCGGGAACAACCCGCAGAATACCACAGGTAAGTTTGGCTTAAATCCCGCCAGCATTTCTGTGCATGGTTCTTTATCGTCAGTGATGGTATCACCCACTTTACAATCTGCCACCTGTTTAATTGACGCAGTAAAGAACCCCATGCTACCTGCTGATAACTCCCCGGTCATAACTTTTTTCGGCGTGAAATAACCGACGTTATCAACTGAGTATGACGCATTGGCGCGCATCATTTTTATCTTCTGGCCTTTTCTAATTGTACCATCAATTATGCGGATAAGAATTACAACGCCAAGATACGGGTCATACCAGCTATCTACCAGCAGTGCTTTAAGCGGCCCGTCTGGGTTGCCTTTTGGCGCCGGCAGGCGTGCTACAATACCCTCTAAAATATCAGTAATACCAAGCCCGGTTTTTGCCGAACATGGGATTGCATCCGATGCATCAATACCGATTACTTCTTCAATCTGGTTTTTCACACGCTCAGGTTCTGCCGCTGGCAAGTCAATTTTATTTAGGACTGGGATAACTTCATGATTGTTATCAATCGCCTGATAAACATTCGCAAGCGTTTGCGCCTCTACACCTTGCGATGCATCCACCACAAGCAGCGATCCTTCACATGCCGCAAGAGAACGGCTAACCTCGTAAGCAAAGTCAACGTGACCTGGGGTATCCATCAGGTTCAGCACATAATCCTTGCCATCTTTTGCTTTATAATTCAGGCGCACTGTCTGCGCTTTTATCGTAATGCCGCGCTCTTTTTCGATGTCCATGCTGTCGAGCACCTGCGCTGTCATCTCACGCTCTTCTAAACCCCCGCATGTCTGAATGATACGGTCAGCCAAAGTAGATTTACCATGGTCGATATGGGCGATGATTGCGAAGTTTCGTATGTTTTGTAGTTTACTCATTGTTTAGTTGCCAGTTGCCAGTTGCCAGTTGCCAGTGTTCTACTGAAATAACAGACAATGTAACTAAGCTTACTCCTTATAAATTATTTAAATACTTATTCTAGCAGGAAGGGGCTACAAACCCCGTCCAGCGATATGACACTACTAATACTTACCAATCAAATATTCCAGTACCCCATCCGCATCCTCGGAATCATAAAACTCAATCATCTTCTTATTGAATTCCAGCCTGTCTTTAGCCTGTATATTTAGTATCCGATAACCATTGTCAAGCAATACCCCATTCATCATCAAACGTGCAGTACGTTTATTGCCATCGAAGAAAAACTGGTTTATCGCCCCAAATAGAAATGTAACAAATGCTTTTTCAAGCGTATTTTCAATTGCAGTAATTTCTTTTATTCCGCTGGTGAAAATAGTATCAAGTTCTGCTGCTTTCGGTGGTTTATGGTTTGTACCGCCAATGTTAACCTCGGCCACTCGGAACTTGCCCCATTCAATAGCCTCTTCTTTTGCAACAAATCCCTGTAGCAGACAAATTGTTTCTTTATCAAGTTTGAACTTACTATTTCTTACCAGATCAAGTAACGCCAACCAGCTTTCATTCTGGTTCAGCACTTGCTGTTCATCAGAAACCTTATGCCCACCAACTGTTATACCTTCCAGTAATGTCTGCACTTCCGGGTAAGTCATCGGGTTACCTTCCAGTGCGGCTGTGTTATACACATATGATGGCCTATCTTTTTCTGCCAAAGCAATAGCTAATTCTTTGCCAGGCTTTTCTATTTTTAAGCCGGAGAGAAGTGAGGCGATTTTTTGTTTGTTGTATGTGAAGTTCAACTTATCCTCTCAAAACCCCACCTAATTTCCCAACTGCCTCAACCACTTTCTTGCTGATACCTTCAAGCTCGGATTCAGTCAGTGTGTGGTCAACGGCCTGTATGCGAATGGAAATAGCGATAGATTTTTTACCTTCCTCAATTCCTTTACCCTGATATACATCGAAGAATTTTACTTCTTCTATCAGGTTTTTATCAACGCCGCCAACGCTACGCAAAATTTCTTCAGCCGCTACGGAAGCATCAATAATAAATGCAAAATCGCGTTTTGAACTTTGATATTCAGATGCAGTTAGCTTTGATTTTGCTTTCGTCTTTTTTGCTTTAGCGGCAGGAATTTCACCAAAGAAAATTTCAAATGCAACCACCGGGCCTTTTACATCTAACTGCTTTAATATGCCAGGGTGGATCTCTCCAAACACTGCCACCGCAGCTTTGCCAAGGCGAAGCACACCAGAGCGGCCTGGGTGATACCAACTTGGGGCATCAGTAGTGACGCGTAAATTCGCAACTGGCGCGCCAGCAGCTTCTAATGCTGTAAAACAATCAGCCTTGGCATCAAATGCATCTACATCCCTGCCCGCTCCGTAAATATCTTTCTCTTGTGCCTTACCAGAACGCACGCCGGTTGCTATCTGTTTTTGCCCGAGTGGAGTCGTATCTTCAAACACAAGACCGATTTCAAACAGTGCTAAATTATCATAACCGCGGTCGGAATTTCTGCCTAACGCTTCAATTAAATTTGGCAGGATTGATGGACGCATGGTCGATAAATCCTGACTGATTGGATTTTGCAATTTTAATTCAGCTTTATTACCGCCGAATAATTTTGCAGTAGTATCTTTCATGAATGACCAAGTGATGGCTTCAACCATGCCACTTGCAGCAAGTTTACGACGCACTGCCGATACACGCTTTTGCGCTGGGCTTAGCACCGATTCAAACTTATCGCCAGTTTCAGGTAAATCAAGCATCGGCAATTTATCATAGCCATATACGCGGATGATTTCCTCAACCAAATCGCATTTACCTTCAACATCCGGGCGGTAAGAAGGAACACTCACTTTCTTTCCACTTACTTTAAAACCCAGTGACTCTAATATCTTCTTGCCTTCAGCTTCACTGATATCAATACCACCGCGCTGTTTTACAAATGCAAAATCAAAATCGATTTCGCGCTGCCATTCTGGCTCGCTACCTGCAATTACTAACTCACTTGCTTCACCACCGCATAATTCTAAAATCATACGCGATGCAATTTCAGCAGCAGGGAGTACAAACAGAGGATCAACATTACGTTCGAAACGATAGCGTGAATCGGTTATGATATCGAGTTTACGGCCAGTTTTGGCAACGCTATCAGAGTTGAATAATGCAATTTCTAAAAACACATCAGTAGTATTATCTTCGCAACCGCTTTGGGCACCGCCAATAATTCCACCTAGTGCTTGCGCGGATTTGCTATCAGCAATCACAGTCATATTGTCATCAAGCGCATATTCACTATCGTTAAGAGCTTTTAATTTCTCACCAGCTTTTGAACTGCGAACAATTAAATCACCGTTTAATTTTTTTGCATCATACACATGCAGCGGGCGGCCAAATTCAAAGTTGATGTAATTGGTAATATCTACCAGCGTTGAAATTGGTTTGAGACCAATTGCAGTAAGGCGTTTTTTTAGCCACTGGGGCGACTCACCATTCTTAACATTCTTAAAATAACGCCCAACAAACATTGGGCATTCTTTTTCATTTTCAATTTTTACATTGATTGGCGATTTGAATTTGCCAGCGATTTTTGTCGTAGGGAGTGGCTTTAATTTGCCAAGACCAGCTGCCGCCAGATCACGCGCAATGCCATAAACACCGAGACAATCACCACGATTTGGAGTGATAGCAATTTCTATCATGGGGTCATTTAGCCCTGCAATATCGACATATTTTTTTGCGATGTTATCATTCTCTGCAGCCATTTCGATAATGCCATCGGAAGTCTCGTCAAGACCTAATTCCTCTGCTGAGCAAAGCATACCGTTGCTTTCCACACCGCGGATTTTTGAAGCTTTTATCACCATGCCGTTAGTTGGGATAACGCTGCCCACAGGGGCTAGCACTACGTTAATTCCAGCGCGGGCATTAGCTGCGCCGCAGACAATCTGCAACTGCCCCTGCCCTGTCTGCACCTGGCATACACGTAATTTATCAGCATCAGGATGTGGCACGGCTTCTAATATTTGAGCAATTTGGAATGGTGCAAGTGTGGCAGCGTTATCAACTACGCCTTCTACTTCGAGTCCAAGAGCTGTTAGCTTCTCGACTATTTGTTCGAGAGTGGCGGTAGTTTCGAGATATTGTTTTAGCCAGTTTAGTGTGAATTTCATTTTAGTTCCTTATTCGCCTCAGTCATTTGCGTTTATTGCCCCCTCTCCCGTGGGGAGAGGGACGGGGTGAGGGGGCGGTGAACTATCTATTAAGCTCGTAGTTTTAATTAACTCTCTTTCGCCCCCTCATCCTAACCTTCTCCCCACGGGAGAAGGAACTCCCCTAGCCGCTATTTTATCCTTAATATAATTTCTATCTTTTTCATTCTTACAATCCCCCCACCTGACTTGGTATATCAAATGCACCAAAGCCATAGTGGTTTAACCACCTGATATCCGAATCGAAGAAATTGCGCAGGTCTGGTGCGCCGTATTTCAGCATTGCTAAGCGCTCAATACCAAGACCAAAAGCAAAGCCCTGATACTCTTCAGGGTCGATACCGACATTTTTAAGTACGTTCGGATGCACCATTCCGCAGCCTAAAATCTCCAGCCAATCGCTTCCCTCACCAATTTTTAGTTCGCCATCTTTGCGGTCGCATCCAATATCAACTTCAGCTGAAGGTTCAGTAAATGGAAAGAATGACGGACGAAAACGGAGCGGCACTTCATCCAGCTCAAAAAACGCTTTTAGGAAATTATGCAGGCAACCTTTTAAATGGCCCATGTTGATGCCTTTATCGATGTAAAGTCCTTCAATCTGGTGGAACATTGGTGTGTGAGTCATGTCGTAATCACTGCGGTAAACACGGCCAGGCGCAATAAATTTAAATGGTGGTTTGCCGTTTTCCATCGTGCGGATTTGCACCGGCGATGTGTGAGTACGCAAAACCGGAGGCTGGACATCGCCAGTTTTTTGCAGGTAAAACGTATCCTGCATTTCGCGCGCTGGGTGGTTTAGCGGAATGTTAAGCGCTGTGAAATTATGGAAGTCGTCTTCAATTTCAGGGCCTTCCTCTACCTTAAAGCCTTGCGCCGCGAAAATTGCGATACACTCATCAATCACTTGCGAAATCGGGTGGATTTTTCCAGTTTTCGATTGACGGACTGGCAATGTAACGTCGATTTTTTCAGTGGATAGGCGGTTATTTAATTCCGCCGCTTCTAAAACCAGTTTTTTGGCATCGATTGCCTCGGTTACGGCAATTTTTATCTTGTTAATAGCCGCGCCAAATTCTTTGCGCTCTTCTGGCGGCAGCTGCCCAAGGCTTTGTAGTTTTTCAGAAATCACACCTTTTTTGCCAAGTTGAGCTACCCTCACTTGTTCCAGCGCTTCGAGTGTGCAGGCATTATCAATTGCGTATTGTGCTATTTGGTTTAGTTTTTCTAGGTCATTCATTTATAGACAGCCATAAATATTTCATAAAAAAAGGGCAAAACAGTTATTACCACTGCTTTGCCCTTTTATCAAACTCATATTACCTTAAGCAGCTTTCTTTAAAGCCTCAGCAGCTTTTTGTGCGATCTGCGCAAAACCTGCCGCGTCATGTACTGCTATATCAGCCAAAACTTTACGGTCAATTTCGATACCCGCAAGTTTCAAACCATTGATGAATTGTGAGTATACAAGGCCATTCTCCCTTGCAGCAGCGTTAATACGCACTACCCATAGTTTTCTGAAATCACGTTTTTTAGTCCTGCGGTCACGGTAAGCATATTGCAGACCATGCTCAACGCGCTCAATTGCTATACGAAAGCAGTTCTTAGCACGGCCACGATAGCCTTTTGCCAATTTGATGATTTTTTTATGACGTTTTTTATTAACTGTACCGTTTTTTGCTTGTGTCATTTGTCACTCTCCCTATTTCTGTCTCATGAACAACTTGATAATCCTTGCATCAGCAGCGCAAAGCAGAGCCATAGGACGTTGTTTTCTAAGGAACTTCTTAGTACGCTTTACCATGCCGTGTTTTTTTCCAGCAGGTTTATGCATTACTTTTCCGGTAGCAGTAAATTTGAAACGCTTTTTAACAGCGCTTTTAGTCTTAATTTTTGGCATTTTATCCTCATAAATCAATGGATTAATAAAAACGGGTCTGTAGGCATGCCATTTTAGCCATCAGCACCCTTTTCCTAAAAAGGAGGGTTACTTATACAGACTTTCTAAGGAATTGCAAGGGAAAACAGTATAATTTTCCATGTTGATACAATTTATTCTAAATTTACTGGATAACCTTGAAAACAGGGCGTATACTATATATATTATTACTCATAGTAATCTGACTTTACGATTATGCGCATGCCTAATCGTAAATTGAGAAGACTATAACGTAAAAGAGGGGTTACCATGAATAATTTTGAACGAGTTGGGGCCAGGACGGTTTCCGCAGATTATGATATGGGCATGCGTGCCTATATGCTAAAAATATACAACTATATGGCAGGCGCTTTGGGGCTGACTGGCGTGGTGGCAATGCTTACCGCCTCTTCCCCACAAATTATGCAGACTATATATGGGTCACCATTGCAGTGGGTAGTAGCTTTTGCGCCACTTGGTATTGTTATGTACCTGTCATTTAGAGTACAGAAGCTTTCTATGCAAGCTGCACAAACCTGGTTTTGGGTATTTGCCGCCGCTATGGGCTTGTCACTTTCTTCTATTTTCCTGGTATATACAGGCGAAAGCATTGCCCGCACATTCTTTATTACCGCAGGTGTGTTTGGTAGCATGAGCTTATATGGATATACCACAAAGAAAGACCTAACAGGCATGGGATCATTCCTTATGATGGGATTGTTTGGTCTTATCCTCGCTTCATTGGTTAATATTTTCCTGAAAAGCTCTGGCTTACAGTTTGCAATATCAGCCATTGGCGTAGTAGTGTTTACCGGACTTACTGCTTACGATACGCAGAAAATAAAGAGCATGTACCATCAGGTTGGCAGCACAGGAGAAGCTGCAGGTAAAGCTGCTATTATGGGCGCTTTAACACTTTACCTGGATTTCATTAACTTAATGATTATGTTACTGAGATTCGTTGGTGACAGAAGGTAAGCAGTGCAAGTGTAAAGTGTTAGTGCAAGTAAATTAAACAATAAAAGGCCCGGAAATTTGAAATTTTCGGGCCTTTTTCTTACACTTTGCACTTGCACTCTACACTACCTTAATCACCCTTTCCAGGTGCTTCGCTGAAGTATTTATCAAATTTATTTGGTTCATCTTTATAATTATCAGCGTCTTCCATTGCTGCTTTATTTTGGGTAAGAGAAGGCCAAACCTGCGAATATTCGCGGTTAACTTCCAGCCATTGCACGTTTTCTTCAGATTCCGGCTCAATTGCACCGATCGGGCACTCAGGCTCACACACACCGCAATCAATACATTCATCCGGGTTTATCACTAACATATTCTCACCTTCATAGAAGCAATCCACAGGGCATACTTCTACGCAATCAGAATATTTGCACATAATACAGGTTTCTGTAACTACATAAGCCATTTTTACAAAGCTCCTTAAGCTATTTATTCAAGTGAATTGTTTTAACAGAATCGGGTTTATATTCTTATAAACAGGATGTAAAGCAAATTATAATAAAAATATCAACCCGAATTTACAGTTATTTCTCGAAACTGTAACATAGTATGTAAGAATTAAAGATTTTTATAAATAAATATCACTTTATCAATATCACTATTATTTTGGATATTTTGGACTTCTTTAATCTGAAGCTCATTAAAACCCAGTGAATTTAGTGCATCTCTAATATATCCTTGCGAAAAGGAAAAGTTGTCTTCACCAATATTAAGCCTATAATCTTTATCCAGCTCTGCCTTATTGATAGCAAAAGCAAATATAGCAGATGGCTTTAAAGATTTTTTAACCAGCGAAAATATTTCCTTAATGTTACCAAAATATTTTAATGATCCATTTGCAAGAATTAAGTCAAATTTATCATTATTTACTGATAAGTATTCACTTATCTCTCTATTAGCCAGATTGTTATATACTGATTCTTCGCCAATTTTTCTCTTCTGGGCCAATTTTAGCATTTTATCAGACAAATCAACGCCGGTAATGTTTTTAACTATTTCTTTGTCACGCAATAGCTGCCCAGCTTCACCATCACCACAACCTAAATCAAGCACTGACAGATTAGGATTTTTATCATTTATATTTAACAATACAGTACTGATAAATGTTTTAGTAAATGCCAAATCGCCTGCAATGTAATTGTCTGCCGATATATCTACTTTTTCACGTATTACTGATAAAGGTATAGTATTTAAAGTCTCACGGTTATTTAGCTTTGAAAGCTGATATTTTGCGTCAGTATTGTCTTTATCCATTTCCAAAACTTTCTGGAGCATATCCCTGGCACTTTCTTCTTCATTAACCATAAGCAAGCATTTGGCTAACTGACAACGTGCACCAACATGCTCAGGAGTCAAAAATATCACCATACGGAATCGCATTATTGCATCGCTAACATTACCACGGCGCATATGCAAAATACCAAGCTTGTAATTCGTACCTGGAATATCCTTAAGTTTCTCTCTGGCTTCGTCACAATCTTGTAGGAATTCTTGCCATTTTTTCTGAATCAAAGTCATAAACTTGGCTGATTGGTCCTTAATATCAGCATCACCAAACCATTTCTTTGTCCAGTATTTTAAATCAAAATAACGAGTCATTTTAAAAATATTCATAATAAGGACTACTCTAAGATATTGGCAATGAAGGTATTATAGCGTATCAAATAAGATTGTTCCAGCCAAAATATAGTGTAACAGCCTTATGTACAACGCGCGTACCGCGCGTACATAGTGTTATAATTTTTGTTGTCTCTCCTCATATCACCATGTATATCAATACGCATAATAATTAAATCGTGAGTTTTTTATGTCTTTTATTGCTAAACGCTTATCTAATATAAAACCATCACCTACTATTGCAGCAACAACAAAAGCCCGTGAGCTGCAAGCAGCAGGTAAGGATGTAATAGGCCTTGGTGCAGGTGAGCCAGATTTTGATACCGAGCAAAATGTAAAAGATGCAGCAATTGATGCTATTCAAAAAGGTGATACAAAATATACAGCAAGGCTATTTGCGCTAAATTTAAGCGCGAAAACAACCTTGAATACAAACCTTCACAAATTACTGTTGGAACAGGTGCTAAACAGGTTATTTATAATGCATTGATGGCAACACTTGATGAAGGTGATGAGGTTGTAATCCCCGCCCCTTACTGGGTTTCTTACCCTGATATGGTGGCACTAGCAGGGGGAACGCCTGTATTTGTTTCCTGCACTGTAGAAAACAACTTCAAAATACAACCAGAGCACTTAAAGCGTGTTATCACTCCAAAAACTAAATGGATAATCCTGAATTCACCAAGCAACCCAACGGGAGCTGCATATACTCGCACTGAAATGAAAGCTGTAACTGATGTGTTGCTGGATTACCCGCATGTACATGTAATGTCCGACGATATCTACGAACATGTAGTTTATGATGACTTTGAATTTGTAACGCCAGCACAAGTTGAACCTAAACTTTACGACAGAACATTGACTATTAATGGTGTTTCCAAGGCTTATTCTATGACTGGCTGGCGTATTGGTTATGCTGGAGGCAGTGAGGAAATTATAAAAGCAATTTCCAAAATTCAGTCGCAAAGCACCTCAAACCCAAGCTCTATCAGCCAGGCAGCTTCAGTTGAAGCATTAAATGGGCCTCAAGGCTATTTGAAAAAGAATGCTAAATTATTCAAAAAGCGCCGCGATATGGTGGTAAAAATGCTAAATGACATCGATGGCATAACTTGCAATACACCCGAAGGCGCGTTTTATGTATTCCCATCCTGTAAGGATTTAATGGGTAAAAAGACCCCAGCTGGCAGTGTTATTAGCAATGATAACGACTTCTGCAACTATTTATTAGAAGATGCCTTAGTTTCAGTGGTTCCGGGCATTGCCTTTGGAACTGAAGGATTTTTCCGTATTTCTTACGCCACATCAGACGAAATCCTGAAAACTGCGTGTGAACGAATTGCAAAAGCCTGTAAGGCGTTAAAGTAGCACAATACAAGG
>JAJONM010000104.1 GCA_021323415.1 Rickettsiaceae bacterium | reverse complement strand
AGCCTATCCTGATACGTGCGTGTGGTAATAATTTCCTTATAATACTCTTCAGATGTATCAATATTATGATTATAGTAATCAAGCCCAGCATCTTTTAGGCGCTGCAGTTGTTCTTTTTTTACCATACCTAGCGTTACGCAAGTCTCTAAACCCAGATTTTTTACATCACTTATCATACCTGCCACTTCGGGTAAATCACGATCATTAAGTGATCGCCACGCCGCACCCATGCAAAACCTGGAAGCCCCGGCTTCCTTAGCTTTTGCTGCCTCCTGTAACACTTTCTCACGTTCTAGTAATGGCTCTTTTTTAAGGCCAGTATCATAATGCGCTGATTGTGGGCAATATTTACAATCTTCCGAACAAGAGCCAGTTTTTATGCTAAGTAACGTACTAACCTGAACCTTATTAGGATCAAAATTTTGACGATGAATACTTGCAGCACGAAATACTAAATCATTAAATGGTAAAGCAAATAGGGCATTTACTTCGTTTTCTTGCCAATTATGACGTATTGTATTATCAGAATTTGCTGTTATAGATGTGACAGTCATAATTATTACATGTTTTAATAGAAAAGCCCTTATAACCTAAAAAAACCTAAAATGCCAGATTTAGAGCAAATAGCCGAAAAATATCTCTCTGATTTGCACGATAAGCACCTGCTTCGTGAATTAAAAGATACAGAACGTGAAGATGGCATCTATGTTATACGTAATGGCAAAAGGTTAATCTCATTTTGCTGTAACGACTATCTTGGCCTGTCACAACATCCTAAAGTCAAGCAGGCTGCAATAGAGGCTATTAATAAATATGGAACTGGCAGTGGTGCATCACGTTTTGTAACTGGTAACCATCCATTATATAGTGAACTTGAGTCTAAACTTGCTAAATTAAAAAACACTGAAGATGCAATAGTATTTGGCAGTGGTTACCTTGCAAATATTGGCATTATACCAGCACTAGTTGGACGCGGAGATCTTATAATCGCAGATAAATTAATACACGCATGTTTACTAGATGGGGCAGTATTATCAGGTGCAAAATTAATGCGCTTTGCCCATAACAATATGGAAAAATGCGAGGAATTGCTAAAGGAACATCGTAACGAATACAATAATTGCTTAATAATTACTGATCATGTGTTTAGTATGGATGGTGATATAGCGCCTGTTGGAGAATTACTAAGGCTAGCTGAAAAATATGATAGCTGGTTGCTGACGGATGATGCGCATGGGCTTGGAGTTCTAAAAGCTGCAACGGGGGAGCTCCCTCTCCCGTGGGGAGAGGGTCGGGGTGAGGGGGCGAGACTTAAGGATGAAGCTCGCGCGCTTAGAAGAAACCTTACTGAAGTAGAAAAAAAGTTGTGGCAGCAATTACGCGATAAAAGGTTCCAAAGTTATAAATTCCGTAGGCAAATGCCACTTGGAAACTACATTGTAGATTTTGCCTGCTGGGACAAAAAATTAATTATAGAATTAGATGGTGGTCAGCATTCTGAGCAACAGGAATACGATCAAGAACGCACTGTATACCTTGAAGGATTAGGATTTAAAGTTATCAGGTTTTGGAATAATGATGTTACTAAAAATCTTGAAGGAGTATTACAATCAATAGCCTCAGCGCTAATTGATAACTCTCGCCCCCTCACCCTAACCCTCTCCCCACGGGAGAGGGAACCCCTCCGTTGCAACCGTCATATCCAAATGGGCACTCTCTCCAAAGCAGTTGGTAGCTACGGCGGCTATGTTTGCTCATCCAAAAAAATTACTGACTTTTTACGCAACAAATGCAGATCGCTTATTTACTCAACAGCTCTGCCGCCTTCGGTTCTAGCCAGCTCAATTGCCGCTTTAGATATTATCGAAAATGATGTAGAATATACAAGTAAACCAAAAAAGAATGCACAATACTTTGTTTCTCTATTAGGAGAAAAAATCAATATCCAAGATCAAAGCAGTTCAATTGTAGCGCTAATATTAGGTGATGAGCAGGAAGCAATAAAAGCATCTAACTTGCTTGAAGAAAATGGCTTCCTGGTTTCAGCTATCCGGCCACCTACCGTTCCTCAAGGCACTTCCCGTTTACGTTTTACATTTTCTGCCTTGCACAAAAAGGAAGATATTGAGAAACTCGCTACAATTATAAAAAGAGGTATTTTTAATGACTAAAGTAGTCACTTTAAGTGGTTGGGGACAAAATTTTAATGCCTTGGAAAATATAGCTCCAGGGGCAAACCATATTGCTTACCGTGATTTTGGTAATACAGAAAAATTTTTATCTTCCCTAAAAGATATTGCTTGTGATGTATTAATTGGTTGGAGCTTGGGTGGGCAGCTAGCATTAAACGCTATCGATGCTGGAGTTTTATCACCAAAACTTTTAGTATTAATTGCTACCCCATTTCAAACACTAAAATCTAATAGTTTTAGATGCGGAATGGATATTGATACCTTTAATGAATTTGAAAGTGATTTCATTAAAAAGCCAGAAGAAACACTAAATCAATTTATACTAATGATTGCCCAAAATGATTCAAAAGCAAAAGAGATAATAACTGCGCTTAGAAAAAACAAAGAAACAGACGCGGTAAAGTGGTTGCCATGGCTAGATGAACTTCGGAATTTTTCTTGCAATAAACTAGATTTCCAAGGAATGCCTAAAACACTTTCTATACATGGTAGGGATGATACCGTATTTGATGTTAGTCAGGCTGGAATATTCCATCCTTTTATAAAAGATTATACTTCAATCATATTTGAAAAATGTGGTCATGCACCACATTTACATGATACGGAAAAAGTAAGGAATTTAATCCAAGAAGCCGCCGCATGAGCAGTATAATAAAACAAGCAATAATCCGCGATTTTAACCGCGCAGCTGAAAATTATGATCAGCATGCGGCACTACAGCGCATAGTCGCAGACAATCTGTTTTCTATAATCAAACCAGAAATAAAAGACAGTGATTTGGTACTAGATGGCGGTTGCGGCACAGGTTATTTCCATGAGTTATTACGAAAAAATAAAATTTATTGCCTGCTGATACAATCAGATATCGCTCATAATATGAGCCTTAAAGCTGCTGAATATGCCTCACCTCCTCAGTATGGCGGCACTTATACTATTACAGCCGACTTAGAAAACCTACCAATTGCTAGCAATAGTATAAACAAGTTTTTCTCGTCCCTCACCCTTCAATGGGTAAATGATTTAAAAGCATCTTTTGCAGAAGTTTACCGGACGCTAAAACCAGAAGGAAAAATTGCTTTTAGCACAATTGGCAAAGGCTCAATGATAGAACTCGATGAATCATTTTTATCAATTGATAACATCAAACGTATTAATCAAAACTTTTTAAATGAACAAGAAATCGAACATCTTTTAAAGACAGCTGGATTTAAGGATATAAAAATAAAATGTGAAACGGTAACGCAGTTCTTTGAAAGCGCACTTGATATTATGCGTTCCATTAAAGGCGTAGGAGCAAAATACAAATCATCAAATGGCAAATTCCCCGGTAAAGATTATTTTGCTAACCTGGAGCAAACTTACCGCGATAAATATGGCAATGACAGCGGCCTACCAATTAGCTGGAACATCATTTATGCGGTAGCCAGTAAATGACGAAGTCATATTTCATCACAGCTACAGGCACTGGTATTGGCAAAACATATATAACATGCGCTTTGATAAACAAATTACAGCATGCAGGGAAAACAGTAAGGGCGATAAAGCCTGTTATTAGCGGATGGGAAAATAGCAACACCGACACCCATAGAATCCTCGAAGCACTAAATGTAGAAGCGACTGATGAAAGTATAGCAAAAACTTCTCCCTGGCGGTTCGATCAACCATTATCGCCAGATATAGCCACACGTCTTGTAGGAAAATCAATAGATTTTGAAGAGCTTGTAAATTTTTGTCACCCCGCGGGAAAAGAAGATTACTTACTTATAGAAGGCGTGGGTGGAGTAATGGTGCCTCTAAATAGCAAAAAAACAATAGCCGATTTGATTAAAAAATTACAAATACCGGTAATTCTAGTGGCAGGTAGTTATTTAGGCTCAATTAGCCATACGCTAACCGCCATTACAACACTGAAAAGTTATGATATAATAATAAACCGTATTATTATCAGCCAGTCGAAAGATTGTGCCGGCAAAAATGAGATGATAGAAACATTGCAAAATTTTACAAATATTCCCATTATATTAGTACCATATGGTGCATCCACGATAGATGGTAACTTTTAATTACGGAAAAAAAGATGGAATTAGTTATTTGGCGGGTATAATGGTTTTCTTATGGTAATCACAGCCACAATTGGCACTTTAATAGGACATATGGCAAATTTCTTCCTTGGCAGATTTACCCTGATAGCCAGCGGTTACAAACCCGAAAACAAAAGTGAAAAAGCCCAGAAATTCTTTAATTTCTGTAAGAGCAAAGGAGCTTTTTTATTGATTTTATCATGGGTTCCAGTCTTAGGCGCAATCATAACTGTTATGCTTGGTTTTGTCCGGATAAGCTTTAAAAAGCTTATTTTAGGCGTTTTTGCTGCTAATTTAGCATATTACTGCTTTCTTATACTAACTTAAAACTTGACGAGAGCAGCTAGTTCTTCTAGTTTCCCGAGCCTGATGGCGGACATAGCTCAGTTGGTTAGAGCGCCGGTTTGTGGTACCGGAGGTCGCGAGTTCGAGCCTCG
>JAJONM010000035.1 GCA_021323415.1 Rickettsiaceae bacterium | reverse complement strand
TGTTCAGATAGAGGAAGGCAATCGTCATATAGAAAAATTAAAAATAGAAAATCTTACGCTTAAGAATATTTCTATTACTGATATAAACAAAGACCTAGGTAAATTTGATTATATTATTGTACATGGTGTTTTTTCCTGGGTACCTAAGGACGTGCAGGAGAAAATACTAGCTATTTGTAATGAGAATTTAAGCGCTAATGGTGTAGCCTATGTTAGCTATAATACCTTGCCTGGATGGAATACGATAAAGAGCATTAGAGAGATGATGCTGTATCATACCAGAAAGTTTGAACAGCCAGCAGAAAAAGTTATACAGGCGCGCCTATTGCTCGATTTTATAAAAAATAGTGCTGATAAAAATAGTGTTTATTCTGAAGTTATACAAAGTGAGATTGAAATTCTAAAATCTGCGTCAGATAGTTACCTGTTCCATGACCATTTGGAAGAAAACAATGATCCTGTATATTTCCACCAATTTGTGGAAGGTGCAATATCTAATGGATTGCAATATATAGCTGATACAGACATTGCAAGTATGTTTGCTGGCAATTTTGCTAAGGGAACTGCTGATATTCTTATGCAGGCAAGTGATGATGCCGTAAGAATTGAGCAATATATGGACTTTGTAAGGAACAGGCGTTTCCGTTCAAGCCTGTTATGCCACAAAAATGTAGTTTTAAATAAAGTTTTGAGGCCTGACAGTATAGGTGACTTATATGTGACATGGAATTTGGAGACAGACAGGGATTTTAAAGATATAGATTTTACAAAAAACGAGAATGTTACCTTTACAAGAAAAGGGTATAATTTCTCGTTTACTACAAATAATAGCATAGTGATAGCTGCGTTATTATACATAATTGAGAAAAATACATTGGTCTCAGTTAAAAGCATAATAACCGAAACTAAAAAACGCCTTGGTTCTAAGGCAAATGCCGAGGCTGTTGAAAAGGTTGTAAAGGAAACTTTATTAAGACTGGTATTGGCTGGTATGCAAATTTCAGCATTTGCTCCTAATTACGCTACAAAATTATCCGATAAGCCGAAAGCTTCTTCTTTGGCAAGATACCAAGCGACATATTTGCCATGGGTTACTTCAGAAAAATTGCAAAAAGTTAACGTAGATTTATTTGCCAGGGTAATGTGCCAATACTTAAATGGCGAAAATGACTTTGATGCAATTGTAGCAAATATGGTAAAGCATGTAGTTAATAATGACCTGGCTTTAAACCAAGATGGTAAGAAAGTTACTGATAAAAAGCAGATAGAAGCTAATGTCAGAAATATGTCACGTGAGATTTTGGAAAAATTTGTTCCAAACGGTCTTCTGGTGGCGTAAATGTGCTTTGTTAGGTTACTGGCTTTTAGCATGATTTTGTTGCTTTGTGCCTGCTCTTCTTTGAAAGATAGAGTTCAAAGTGCGGATGAGCTGGCTAAACATGCAGGAATGACTAAGTCTTATATAAAGACAGGTAGTTTTACGCTTGCTTCATATAAAAAAATTACCAGCCCGGGACAAGAGATAATTATTTATATTGAAGGAGATGGATTTGCCTGGGCAAGTAAGGACAGGATATCAACAAATCCAACTCCTAAAGAGCCGTTTGTGTTATCGCTGGCAGTGCTCGATAAGTCGCCTAATGTTGTATATCTTGCCCGCCCTTGCCAGTATGCCCCATTAGAAATAAATAAGGTAGCTTGTGATCCAAAATTCTGGTCAGGAAGCCGGTTTTCTAAAGAGGTGGTAGAATCAGTTAACCAGGCTGTGGATTCTATACTGAAAGAGGCTAATGCACGTAAGGTTAATTTAATTGGGTATTCGGGTGGTGGTGCTATTGCGGTAATTCTAGCTGCCAGGCGCAGTGATGTAGCCAGCCTCAGAACAGTTGCGGGTAATCTTGATCATGTTGCGGTGAATAATTACCACAAGGTCAGCCAGTTAGATGATTCAATAAATCCCGCTGATTATGCGGCAAGAATTGTTGATATACCTCAATTGCATTTTGTTGGAGGGCATGATGAGGTTGTCCCTGAATTTTTGGCTCAAGGATTTATTGCAAAACAAAGAGGGAATTGTGCAAAAATATATGTGGTAAAAGATGCTACACATTATGCAGGATGGAAAGAGAATTGGCCTGAATTGCTAGATAAAAAGCTTGCTTTTTGCAATTAGTGGCTTATACAGACTAATTGATATTGATTAATGGTAATTGAAAAAATTGAGGAGCCGGAAATGAAAAATTCAAAAAATCCTTCACAGAATCTGATTATTGTTGTGGCAGGTGTTGTGGTTCTTGTTGGAGCTGTATTTGGTTTTAAGCATTTTTCAAAAAAAGAAGGATCTGGAGATATTGTTGCGCATGTAAACGGTAAGCCTGTTTATATGTCTGAAGCAAATGAGCAAGTAAGCAAAGTTACTAAAGAGGGCGTGAACTTTGATGCTTTGGATGAACAGTCGAAGCTTGTGATAATTAAAGGTGTAGCTGCGCATAGAATTATTTTGGCTGAAGCTAATAAATCGGGTGTAGCTAACAAGAAGGAAGTAAAGGATAAAGTTGCAGAGTTTAGGGATAAAGTAGTAGAAGAAGAATATCTTGCTGAAACAGCTAGAAAATCAGTTGCTGAAGAAAAAATAAAAGAACGTTATGACTCTTTGGTAAAAGATCTAAAAGGAAAAACTCAGTATAAAGTCAGGCACATAGTTTTAAAATCCCAAGATGCTGCAGCTGAAGTTGCCAAAAAGGTGAAAGATGAATCATTTGAAAAAGTAGCAAAAAGAGAATCTATTGATGGCCAAACTGCTGCTAAAGGTGGTGACTTAGGGTATTTACTAGGTGGCACAATGATAAAGGAGTTTGAAAATGTAATACCTAAAATGAGTTTAGGTGAAGTTTCAGACCCGATAAAAACAAAATTTGGTTGGCACGTAGTAAAACTTGAGGATAAACGTGCTGCGGAATCTTTGCCATTTGAACAAGTTAGGGATTCAGTTGCCAGAGATTTATACAACGAGTCTATCCAGGAATATGTAAAGAATGTTCTTGATAAGGCTGATATTAAAATAGCAGAAAAAGAAGCCGCTGCTGATAGCGATAAAAAGGCAGACAATGCAGGGGGAATACCTAATGCTAATGCAGCTGATAGTGCTGAAGTAACTAAAGAACCAAAAGAAGAGGCTGTTAAAGCAGCACCTGCTGCAGCACCTGCTGCGGCAGAGAAAAAGGCTGAGGCAGTAAAGCTAGTAAAAGATACTAAGAAGGAAACTAAGAAGTCAGCAGCTAAAGAGAAAGAAAAAGCTAAAAAGGAATAGTTCTTCTGCATTTACATTTAAAAAGGGGCCATATGGCCCCTTTTTTATATCTCTAAAATCTGTGGCTTATTACCATTGCAGTAATTTTCCCACATAAGCTTATAAGCTTGTTCAAGATTATTGGTAAATTTAGGCGTATCAAACAAGCTGCACGAGCTAAGATTATCGTTAAGCTTTTTGCGAATAGTAGAGAGCTTCTGAGGATCAGTTGCAAGTTCAACAGCTAAGTCCTCATAAGCTTTGATGCCTGTTGTTATAAGTTCAGGTATCCCTGCTGCAGTTAATATGCTAGCAGCCATTCTGGAGGCGAAATGGCCACCTTGAAGGGTGAGTACCGGTAGTCCCGCCCAAAGCGTTTGGCTGGTGACTGTACCGCCATTATAAATTCTGGTATCAAGAGCAAGGTTAGCCAGAGATGTGCGCTTAAGATGCTTATCAATATAAACAGCCTCAGCGAAAAATAGCCTGGCTGGGTCGATGCCGTGTTTTTGGGCTTCTTTACTTAAATTTTCATTAACTAATGTATGTTGTTTATAGATACTACCTTTATACAGCCATAAAATACTATTAGGCACTCGTTTTAGTATGTTCATCCAAGTGGCAAACATTAACGGTTCAATTTTAGTGGCTTGGTTAAATGAACAAAATATAAAAGTATCTTCAGGTAAGCCTTCTGATTGTCGCGTAATATCTTCTTTGGATATCTCTAAAGTATTGTCGTTGGCCTGATAGCAACTAGGCAAGTAGGCAAATTTCTCTGTGTAAAATTTTTGTTGGTCTGGAGGGGTTACGATTTTATCTGTTATTATATAATCAATAAAATCAGCTCCCATGCTGCCTATGTACCCTAAGTAATTTACTTGTATTGGTGCTGGCTTTAAGCATAGTGCCTCTAGCCTTGATTGGCCGGTATGGCCATTTAGGTCTACCAGTATATCGATGTTGTCATTGTATATTATTTGGGCAAGCTCAGAACTGCCTGTGTTTGCGATATCAATAAACTTTCTGGAACACCCCGCGCGTTAAATGGGCAACTGGATGGTCTTTTATATCGGAAGATAAGTAGCCGATGCGAATTTTTGCTTTAGCTGCTTTGCGGGTAATATCAAATTTAAATGGCTGGTGGGTTGCAAGAATTGGTTTTACAATACTATCAGTGAATTTGTTGGCTATCTCTAAGTTATGGGCAGGGTCTATATTATGCTGTATATCAGCCATAGGGGCCATGATAAACTCTTGGTTATTAGTTTTAAGTAACTCCTTTAGTTTTGATTGTACCGCGGAGTACTTATCCCATTGGCAAACTTTATTTAGCAAGTCAGAATACTCGTAGTTTATCTGTATATTATCAGGGTTTAACTGCAAAGCCTTTTCGAGGCAGTTTATTGCCTGGTTATTATTGGCCATGGCCATTAAAATTAAGGCTGCTGTATGATAAATGCGGTAATCATTATTATTTGATTTGATGGCCTCGTTGATGTGAGCAAGTGCTTCGTTCAGCTTGCCAATTTTTTTGTATATTAACGCTATGTTGTTATGAATGAAAGATTCAGTATATCCAAGTTCCAGAATGCGGCCAAATAGATTTAATGCGTCATTATTGCGACCGATATCATTATAAATATTAGCAAGGTTATTGAGCAGACCAATATGGTTGGGGTTTACGGCCAATGCTTTTTCGTAATAAAACAAAGCTTTTGTAATATCTTTTAATGAGGAATATAGAAGGCCAAGATTAAATAAAACATTAATAGAGTCGGGAACTTTATTTAAGCATTCAAGAAGTAATACTTCGGACTCATCATATTTTTTGAATTCTTTGTAGCATAAGGCCATAGTATATTTAAAATCGACATGGTCAGGATAAATACCCGACATCTCTTCAGCGAGACTCAGGCACTCTGCAAAACTTGATGCTGCAAACAAAGCGCTGCATTTTTTTATGCCGTCTTCTATGGTAAGCGGTGATAAATTTAACGCTAACATTCTTACTTTGTAGTTGGAATAGTAATATATAGACTTTCCCCGCCACGATTAACCAGCAGTAATACTGATTTGCGCTTGGAGTCTATTGCTGCTTTTACCAGCTTCTCAGCATCAGCTGTGTTAGTAACAGATTCCTGGCCTACAGCAGTTATTACGTCGCCTTTACGCAGTGGTTTTTGTGCTGCAAGGCCATCTTGTTCAATTTTAACTATCGCAACACCTTTTAGATTCTTATCTATGTTATAACGTTTACGCAATTCTTCATCTAAGTCTTTTATGCCTAATCCAAGAATAGATTTAGTTGATTCAGGAGTCTCCTTTTTAGCGTCTGTTTTAGTAGAAGCTGTTGCGACTCTGTTGTCATCATCCTGTAGCTGGGCTACGGTAATAACAAGGGTCTTTTTCTTTTCCTTGCGCCATATTTCTATTGGTACTTTTTTACCAACTGGTGTGTCGGCTACTATGCGCGGTAGTTTTTTCATCGCAGGGAGGTCTTTTCCATCGAAGGAAACAATCACGTCACCAGCTTGTATACCAGCTTTGGCAGCAGGGCTATTTTCAGCAGCTTCTAACACTAAAGCGCCTTTGGCTTCTTTTAAGCCCATAGCTTCCGCAATTTCTTCAGTTACTGTTTGAATTTTCACACCGAGCCAGCCGCGTTTAATATGGCCAGTTTCTTTTAACTGCTGGATTACTGGTTCTGCTAATGCGGCAGGTACTGCAAAACCTACTCCTACGTTGCCACCAGATGGTGAGAAAATTGCAGAATTCACACCAATAACTTCGCCTTGTATATTAAATAATGGCCCACCTGAATTGCCACGGTTAATAGCAGCATCGGTTTGGATAAAGTCATCAAATGGCCCTGCATTTATATCACGTGCGCGTGCTGATATAATTCCGGCAGATACTGAACCGCCAAGGCCAAATGGATTTCCTATAGCAATAACCCAATCACCAACGCGGCATTTATCTGAATCGCCCCATTTTACGTAATCAAGTTTTTTAGAAACATCAACTTTAAGGAACGCCAGGTCAGTTTTAGTATCTTTACCAATTAATTTGGCTTTAGCTTTTGTATCGTCACTAAATATCACAGTTATTTCGTCGGCTTTATCAACTACGTGCTGATTTGTAACAATATATCCATCTGCTGATATGACAAATCCTGAGCCGAGAGATGTGCCTTTATGTTCTCCTCCTAAGTCGTTATCACCATAAAATTTTTTAAATAGTTCTGGCAATTCACCTTGTGAGTCATCAGGCATTTGTTGAAAAAATTCTTCTAGCGGATTGTTGCTGCCCTCAACAGTCTGAGTAGTAGAAATATTTACGACGGCTGGTGTTAATTTTTCTACCAGATCAGCAAAAGAGTCTGGCGCAGGCTGCGCAGATGCTGAAAAGCTAATTAGTGAAAATAAAACGAAACTCTTAAAAAATCTGGACATAATTAGTTTCTCTTAGAATTTTTAAAATAGTTCATGAATTCGCTATCTGGTGAAAGAACCATCCTTGTGTTATCCTTGTTAATACTTTTTCTATATGCCTGCATAGCACGATAGAAATCATAAAATTCCGGGTCACGGCTAAATGCATCGGCAAATGTTTTACTTGCAGTGGCATCGCCTTCACCTTTTATTATCTGGGCTTCTTTTTCCGCATTTGCCTGTATGATAGTGGCTTCTTTTTCAGCAGTTGAAACTATGATTTGCGCCTGTTCCTTACCCTGGGCCCTATATTCGCGAGCTTCTTTGTTACGATCAGTAAACATACGTTTAAAGATTGCTTCACTATTTTCTTTTGGTAAGTCAGCGCGGACAATTCTTACATCAAAAATTTCTATACCAAAGTCCTTGGCTTTGTTGCTGACATCGGTCTGGATTGTCTTCATAATATCCTTGCGCGTGCCAGTAAGTAGTGATTTTAAAGGCTCGCTGCCAATAGCATCACGTAAGGAAGCCTCAAATATTTTATCGAGCCTATTATCAATACCGGCTTTGTTTGTTACTTTTTCATAAAAAGTAAGAGGGTCGGTAATTTTATATTTAGCAAAAGCATTTACGGTTAAGGCTTTCTTTTCAAGGTCTAAAACTTCCTTATCAGTTGCTTCAAAGTTAAGTACCCGGCTATCGAAAAATACTACATTCTGGATGAAAGGTACTTTCATTTTTAGCCCAGGAGTGTTGATAAAGCTTACCTCTTTTTCGCCGTCCTTAAATTTTACCGGTTTACCAAATTGAAGTACGATAGCTTGTTTTGTTTGAGGAACAATAAATAATGAATTTGCAAGCAATAGCAGGACAACAACGCCTTCTATAATCCAAACCTTATTATTTACTTTTTTTAAGTCGTTGATAGTTATCATTGCTTTTTTCCTATCTCATTTAGGGGCAGATATGGTACAGCACCTTTGGAATCTAGTACTATTTTATCCATACCACTTAGTATATCTTCCATAGTTTCGAAATAAATACGGCTCTTAGTCACGTCTTTCGCTTTTTTATACTCGTTATATACTGCTATAAAACGTTGGGCGTCACCCTCTGCCCTGGCTATTACATTTTCTTTATAACCTTGTGCTTCCTGCATTATCCGTTCTGCATTACCCCTGGCTTGAGGTATTAATTCATTGCTACGTGCTATAGCCGAATTAATTGATTCTTCCTTGTTAATGAGGGCTGCCTGGACATCTTTAAATGAGTCATCCACAGTTGTGGTTATTAGCTCATTCTTAGTGTTGCCTTCATCATCAGTTGTAATGCTATTAACTCTGATTGATCCAGTAGGTGGAGTGGCACGCATGTTAACTTCTTCTATCTTAATACCGATATCATAATAATCGAGAATTTTTTGCAAAAGTTCTTTTGTTTGCAGCTGAACAACAGTCCTACCTTCAGATAGAATATCATTCAGCGGGGTAGTGCCAATAATTTCGCGCATTGCGCTTTCTGCTGCATCACGTACTGTTTTTTGCTGGTCATCCACATTAAACTGGAACTTATGTGCGTCAACTATTTGCCACTGTACCTCAAAATTTACATCGATTATATTTTCATCACCAGTTAGCATGAAAATATCTCTGTTTTCGTTGGAGGATGGGGGTGCGCCTCTTCTGGATTGCCTGCTGCTTGCTGCAGGTTCGCTGTCAACAGAGCCTATTTCTGTGCGGTAACGATCCTTTACCCTTAATTTTATAACACTTTCTATAGGTGCAGGTAAGTGGTAACTAAGACCAGCACCTGTGGTGCGGACATATTTACCAAAGCGTAATACTATAGCCTCTTCTTTTGTGTTTACTGTATAAACACCTGATGACAACCATACTGCAATTATTAAACCGGCGACAATGCCGAAAATTGTTTTGTTGTCTGAACCGCCACTTTTGTTGGTGTTATTGCCATGTTTTTTACTGCGTCCCATAGTTGCTTTCAGGTTTTCTTGCAGTTTTCTAACCAGCTCTTCGATAGGATCCTTTTGGCGAGAGGGTTGCTTACCGCCAGAAGGTTCATTCTTGGGGGCTTGTCCCCAAGGACCATTATCATTTCCACCATTATTATTATCCCACGGCATTATGGCTTCCCTTATTGCAAATTTTCATATATCACGCTAATAAACTATATAAACTATCGTAAGGAGATTTCAAGGGGATGTCCAAGTTAAAACAAGAAATAAATAAAGAAAAAGTATTAGATGCGCTACGTAAGGTTAAAGAAGATGGTGTGGATGTTGTAACTGCAGGGATTATATCGTCAGTTATTATAAAAGGTGATTCTGTTGGTTTTGCTATTGAAGTTGACATGAATGATGGTACGGAACGTGAGCCACTCCGTCTTGCATGTGAAAAAGCAGTAAAAACTATACAAGGAGTTGGCAGAGTTACGGCGGTATTAACTTCTTCTAAGGCGGGGGTGCTTTCCTCTCCGCCGCCGCTTAAGCCGCAAGTTTCAAAAGAAAATGCAGTTGCTCGTGTTGCACAGAATATTCCCGGGGTAAAAAATATTATATTGGTTGCATCAGGTAAAGGCGGTGTTGGGAAATCAACTGTTGCAGTTAACCTTGCGCGCGCTCTTGCCAGGGCTGG
Organism: Rickettsiaceae bacterium; assembly: GCA_021323415.1. GTDB lineage: Bacteria > Pseudomonadota > Alphaproteobacteria > Rickettsiales > UBA6187 > JAJONM01. The sequence goes on along the minus strand of JAJONM010000035.1, from coordinate 20,563 downwards.
GCATAAAACGGCGATTGTTGACCTGGATATTTATGGCCCATCTGTGCCAAAAATGATGGGACTCGTTGGTAAGCCGGAGGTGGACCCAAAAAACCACATGATACCAAAAGTCGCAGATGGAGTGAAAACGATTTCGATTGGATATTTGCTGGAAGAAGATAGCGCGGTTATCTGGCGCAGTTCGATGGCGCTCAAAGCCATGCACCAATTGCTTATGGGTGTGGTGTGGGGCGATGTGGATTATCTAATGGTTGATATGCCTCCAGGGACTGGCGACATACAGCTTAGCATGGCCAAGAATTTCGCAGTAACCGGTGCGGTGATGGTTTCGACTCCGCAGGATGTTGCGCTTCTTGATGTCAGGAAGGCAGTAAATATGTTTCGCAAAGTTGGGGTGAAGATATTTGGTGTTGTTGAGAATATGAGTTATTTTGAGGATGAATCCGGTAAGAAAAATTATATTTTTGGCGAAGGTGGTGCGCATAAATTTGCAAAAGAGGAAGATATACCGTTCCTTGGCGAGATACCTCTTAAGCCTGAAATAAGAAAGGCAGGAGACGAGGGGCGCCAGATGAATGATAGTAGCGATATTGATAATATAGCTGAGAATTTGGTAAAAGAGATGAAGAAGAAATAACTACTCATATGGCGTCATCCCCGACGCTAGATGAGTCAAAATCCCGCAGGGTTTTGTAACGAATCTTGCGAGCGGGGATCTTGGAGTATGTTGCACGAGATCACCGCTCACATAATTTTTTACCAGAAATCAAAGATTTCTGACAAATTATGCGTCGGGGATGACAACATTAACATAAATATGGAGAAAAAATAAATGGATAATGAACAATTAATAGTCTCGGTATTAAAAGAAAATGGCTGCTATGGCCAGGAAAATATGATTACGCCTGAGCAGCTAATTGAAAAGTGTCAGGCCAAAGGGTTAAAGGATATAAAATCGTTAGAAGCTGCAATAGTAAGGTTAGTAGATACTGATGTGGTTGATTATGAGATGGATGCGGATTTGCGGACATCGGAGCTGTGGCTTTTGTAAGTAAGTGTAAAGTGTAAGTGTAAAGTGCAAAGTGCAAGTGGCATACTTACACTTTACACTTACACTTTACACTACTATCCTACCCCCATCACTCATAAACAAAGGAACCATAATGGACGATAATAAGCAGAAAGCATTAGATACGGCGCTCGCGCAGATAGAAAAAGCATTTGGTAAAGGCTCAGTGATGAAACTTGGCCAGCAGGAATCAATGATAGTAGAAGCGATTTCTACTGGTTCGATTGGCCTTGATTTGGCGCTTGGAATTGGTGGTGTGCCAAAGGGGCGTATCATAGAAATTTTCGGGCCAGAAAGCTCTGGTAAAACAACGCTTACACTGCACATAGTTGCCGAGGCGCAGAAAAAAGGCGGCACTTGCGCGTTTATCGACGCGGAGCATGCGCTTGACCCTACTTACGCGAAAAAACTAGGTGTTGATACTGATAACTTAATTATTTCTCAGCCGGATAATGGTGAGCAGGCACTTGAGATTACTGATACGCTGGTGCGTTCTGGCGCGGTTGATGTGGTGATTGTGGACTCAGTTGCCGCGCTTACTCCAAAGGCTGAGATTGAAGGCGATATGGGTGATTCTCACATGGGCTTGCAAGCACGACTCATGAGTCAGGCCTTGCGTAAGCTTACAGGTTCAGTATCGCGTACAAACTGCACGGTGATTTTCATTAACCAGATACGTATGAAAATCGGTGTGATGTTTGGTAGCCCTGAGACGACTACTGGCGGTAATGCGCTGAAGTTCTATGCGTCAGTGCGCCTTGACATCCGCCGCATTGGAGCGCTGAAAGACAAGGAAGAAATTATCGGTAACGAAACCCGCGTGAAAGTGGTGAAAAACAAAGTTGCACCGCCATTCCGTCAGGTTGAGTTTGATATTCTTTACGGCGAAGGTATTTCTAAAACTGGCGAGTTGATTGATATTGGTGTGAAAGCTGAAATCATCGAAAAAGCCGGCTCATGGTTCTCATATAACAGCACACGTATCGGCCAGGGTAAAGAAAATGCCCGTAAATACCTTATCGAAAATCCGGCTGTTGCTGACGAAATCGAAGCTAAAATCCGCGCAAATGCGGGTAGTGTTGCTGCAAGTGGCAAGGCTGCTGTGAAAGAGGATGAAAAGGAAGAGGCGGTTGCTTTCTAGTGATAGTGTTAGTGAGCGGAGGAAACTTCGTCTCTAATAATTAGTAAGATAAGGATTAATAATGAAATACGTTTTTAAATTATTTACAGTTTGTTCTATATTGCTTTTAGTAGGTTGTGCTAGCTTACCTTCCCCCGAGAAGATGAAGACGGAAATTGTAAATTTTAACCTGCCACAATTACCAGAGAAAGGTAAAGCTATTGTCTATGTAGTTCGTCCATCATCAGTTGGAGGATCTATAAAATTCAATGTATTTGTTGATGATAAAGAACCAGAATCTGAAATGGGGTACACAATAGGAGCTGAATACATATACTTTAATCTTAAACCAGGTACTCACAAAATACTTTCAAAAGCTGAAAATTGGGCAGAAGAAAATGTATCTGCAAAAGCTGGAGACGTTATATTTATTCAACAAAACCCAAGTATGGGCGTTATAATGGCAAGAAATAGTCTTGCGACATTTATGTTCGTCCCCTTTCGTGGTTTTTTTCCTTAAGTCACTATAACTCCTTTAAAATTATTATATCTACCCCAGAGGCCACCTTGCCCTCGGCTTGAAGCTGACATCATCAACCAATCCTGCCATTAGCCGTTCCATCCCCGCCCAGGCGATCATCGCGCCGTTGTCGGTGCAGAGTTTCATCGGTGGGGATTTTAGGGTGAAGTTGTGGGTTTGCATTAGTTCCTGCAGGCGGTTGTTGATATATTTATTCGCGGCTACGCCTCCTGCCAGCACTAATGTTTTGGCATCGGGGTAAAGGTCAGAGAACATTGCGATGGCGTTGGTTAGCCGGTCTTCCAGTATATCGCCGACTGCCGCTTGAAAAGATGCACAGATGTCCTGAATATCTTGTTCGCTGATTGTAGTGAGTGCATCTACCTCGCGTTTTACTGCAGTTTTAAGCCCTGAAAATGAGAAATCACAGCCTTCACGTCCTTTTAATGAGCGGGGGAATTTGAATCTTTCGGGATTGCCGGTAAGTGCCAGTTTTTCAACAATTGGTCCGCCGGGATAGCCGAGTCCGAGCATTTTTGCGACTTTGTCATATGCCTCGCCGAGCGAATCGTCAATAGTGGCCCCGAGTTTTTTATATCTGCCAAGGCCTTCCACTGCCAAAACCTGACAATGCCCGCCCGAAAGCGATTATGGGAATCCCGGCGGCGGAGGCTATTGCTTTGGCGGTCATCACGCCAACTATCACCCCGCCAATCAGGCCTGGGCCTGCGGTTACGGCAATACCATCTAAATCCGAGTAACTGGCGATTTTTGCTTCCTGCATAGCCTGTTTTATCAGAGAATCGAGCGCATCAATATGGGCGCGGGCGGCGATTTCAGGCACAACACCGCCATAGGGTTGGTGCGCCGCAATTTGTGATAATACCAAATGCGATAGGATTTGTTTGTCGCTACCCACTATAGCAACGGCGGTTTCATCGCAGCTTGTTTCGATTCCGAGTATTTTTTTCATAAATCTTCCACTGACAGCCAGGAATCGTCATCCTGGAATTTAGAAAATCTAAGGACACTCTTAGTCCTTAGATTTTCTAAATTCCAGGATCCAGGCCTTTTTTAATAAGAATACCTGGATCCTGGATAGCTCGATTTTCTAGCTGCTCGTGAACTCGCAGAGAAAATCGGCTTCCAGGATGACGACAGCGTCTATCTTAACTAGCTGTATTTTTATAAAAAATAGTATATACAGCTAGCATGTTTACAAATTATGACGGGATAATAAGTGAAGCAGCCGAATATAGCTACAATAAATGTTAAAAAATGTTAGTAGGAAGTCCCATGAGAAAAGACACCCAATCCCAAAGAATAGACTATATAAGACAGGTATTTGTCCCTGAAGATGAGGCACTTGCCAGGGTGGGCAAGGATTTACCCATCGAGGAGCAAAGGATGCAAATAGGGCCGGATGAGGGGAAAATACTGTTTTGTCTGGCGCGGATGATTGGGGTGAAAAAAGCGGTCGAAATTGGGGTGTTAAATGGTTATTCGTCAATCTGGCTAGCGCGGGCACTGCCTGAAGGCGGGAAACTTTATTCGCTGGAGAAGAATTATAAACGTATACAGCCGTCTCTGGCTAATTTTAAGGCTTGTGGTGTGGCGGATAAAATCGAATTAATTGAGGATAGTGCGCTTACAACGCTGGCAAAACTGGAGGCTGAGGCTCCTTTTGACCTGGTATTTATCGATGCGGATAAATGCAATTATTGTAATTACCTCGACTGGGCAGAGAAAAATGTGCGTAAAAGCGGCCTGATTATTGGCGATAATGCATTTTTCTTTGGAGCGGTTTATGGGGATTTATCGCGTGAGGCCAATCCTGATACTATTAAAGTTATGCAGGAATTTAATCGCCGTTTGGGCGATCCGGCCAAATATAGTGGGATAATGCTGCCGACGGCGGAGGGACTTACGATAGCGGTAAAAGAGTTCTAGTCACCACCAATACTTCGGATAGTGCCTATCCTTAAATAAATTATTGGTAATAACCCCGCATAATACGAAGATTATAGCCCCGGCCAGCACTGGCACCAGGATAAAACTAAATGGGGCATGGGTTAGGATTACGATAATTGGGTCAGCCCCGGCAGGCGGATGCAGGGTGCGGGTGAGTTGCATAACGGCAATTACTGTGGCAACAGAAAGGGTTATTACCCACCAGCTATCACCTAAAAAATGCGCGAAAATTAAGGCTATGGCGGTGGCCAGTACGTGGCCGCAAACGACATTGCGGGGTTGGGCCAGTGGGCTATCAGGGGCGCCGAAAACTAATACGCAAGTTGCGCCAAAAGGGGCCATGATCATTACCGAATCGGTAAGGAATGAAAGGCCATAAAGGCTACTAAAAGCTACTATTGCCCCTATCCAGGTTGCCAGAACATATAATACCGGATGCTGCGGAGGTAGTGGGTGCCTCCCGCCTTTCATTTTAGGCAAATAATGATGACGCCCTGCGTGATAAATTCTACGGGTGGTGTAGGCAGGAAGCTTAAGGAAGCGCCTCACCAGGCTTCTGTTATAAGGGTTTGACGGCTGTTCTAACATAGTTACATAAGTTGATTTCTATCAATAAATGACCATTTATAATCATAAAATAAAAAAATGCCAGTGACTCTTGCATAAATAAAATCCCTCCCCATATTATCGTTGAAGGCAGAAACTGCCTAAAAAATAACATAAACAGGATGAAAAAATGGGCAAAGTAATAGGTATTGACTTAGGAACTACGAACTCGTGCGTAGCCTTTATGAATGGCAAGGATGCACAGGTTATAGAAAACTCTGAAGGGCGCAGAACTACGCCTTCAATGGTTGCTTTTACCGGCGATAATAAAAAAGAGAAAATCGCAGGTGAGGCGGCAAAGCGTCAGTCTGTGACTAACCCGGAAAATACCATTTATGAAGTAAAACGTCTGATTGGACGCCGTTTTGATGATCCGATTACTAAAGAGGACATGAAGCACGTACCGTATAAAATCAGCAAATCTAAGGGTGGTGACGCGTGGGTGGCCGCTGGTGGCGAAGAGTATTCCCCAAGCCAGATTAGTGCGTTTATCTTACAAAAACTGAAAGCTGATGCTGAGGCCTATTTGGGCGAAACTGTTGATAAAGCGGTTATCACAGTGCCTGCATATTTTAATGATGCGCAGCGTCAGGCAACTAAAGATGCGGGTAAAATTGCTGGTCTTGAAGTCTTGCGTATTATAAACGAGCCAACAGCGGCGGCCCTTGCCTATGGTATGGATAAACGCGAAGGCAAAACTATCGCAGTATATGACTTAGGTGGTGGTACTTTTGACGTATCGATTCTGGAAATTGGTGATGGCGTATTTGAAGTAAAATCTACCAATGGTGATACGTTTTTAGGTGGTGCGGATTTTGACTCGAAAATCCTGGATTACATCATTTCTGAATTTAAGAAAAGCAGTGGCATTGACCTGAGCAAAGATACGCTTGCTATGCAGCGTGTAAAAGAAGCTGCTGAAAAAGCTAAGATTGAGCTTTCAAGCACTTCTGAAACTGAAATTAACCAGCCATATATCACTGCGGATGCTTCGGGCCCTAAACATCTAAACCTAAAGCTTACCCGTGCGAAATTGGAAGAATTGGTTGATGAGTTAATTGAGCGCACGATTGAGCCATGCAAAAAAGCACTAAAAGATGCTGGTGTGAAAGCTAGTGATATCGAAGAAGTGGTGCTGGTGGGTGGCATGACCCGTATGCCAAAGGTGCAGGAAGCGGTTAAGAAATTCTTTGGTCGCGAGCCGCATAAAGGTGTTAACCCGGATGAGGTGGTAGCGCTTGGTGCTGCGATTCAGGCAGGTGTTCTGCAAGGTGACGTGAAGGACGTATTGCTTCTGGATGTGACTCCATTGTCACTTGGTATTGAAACATTAGGTGGCGTATTTACAAGGTTGATTGAACGTAACACGACAATCCCAACTAAGAAATCGCAAGTGTTCTCAACTGCTGAAGATAACCAGTCTGCTGTTACAATCCGTGTATCGCAAGGTGAGCGTGAAATGGCGGCGGATAATAAACTTCTTGGTCAGTTTAACCTTGAGAATATTGCGCCAGCACCACGTGGAATGCCGCAAATCGAGGTGGAGTTTGACATTGATGCCAATGGTATTGTTAATGTATTCGCCCGCGATAAAGCAACTGGAAAAGAGCAGAAAATAACTATTCAGGCATCTGGCGGATTATCTGACGCTGACGTTGATAAAATGGTTAAGGACGCTGAAGCACACGCTGAAGAAGATAAAAAGAAAAAGGAAATTGTTGAAGCTAAAAACCATGCGGAAGCATTGATTTTCTCAACAGAAAAATCACTGAAAGAATATGGTGATAAGGTTTCTGATGCTGAAAAATCAGCAATCGAGTCTGCAATAGCTGATTTGAAATCTGCTGTTGAGGCGGGTGACGCTGAAGACATTAAAGCTAAAACTGAAACTCTGACGCAAGCTTCTATGAAACTTGGTGAAGCGGTTTATAAAGCTGCACAGGCTGAGGCGGCTAATGCTGAATCTGGCGATTCTGAAAAACCGGCTGATGACGGCAAAGTTGTCGATGCTGAGTATGAGGAAGTTAAGGAAGAAGGCAAAGATAAGAAGGCTAATGGCTAATTTTAGTCAAAAAGTAAATGGCATAATGAGCGGGTCGGGGTTTGTAACCCCGACCCTATATTCATGTCAATAATGGATATGAATGTGAGGAAGGGGTTGCAAACCCCTTCCTGCAAGTTTAGTCTTATGAATTAAAATTTTATAAAGAAACAAATGAGCAAACAAGATTACTACAAACTCCTCGGTGCTGAAAAAAATGCAACCGCTGACGAGTTAAAAAAAGCCTATCGCAAACTCGCCATGCAATATCATCCTGATAGGAACCCTGGCAATAAAGAAGCAGAAGAAAAGTTCAAAGAAATCTCTGAAGCATATGATGTTTTAAAAGATGAGCAGAAACGTGCTGCGTATGATCGTTATGGCCATGCTGCATTTGAGCAGGGTATGGGTGGTGGCCGTGGTGGTTTCGGCGGTGGTGGATTTGACCCGGGCGCAAATTTCTCTGATATTTTTGGTGATTTGTTCGGCGATTTTATGGGCGGCGGCAGAGGAGCTGGTAATGCCAGAAGTGCTAAAACCCGTGGCTCAGATTTAAGGTATAACCTTGAAGTTACTTTAGGCGAAGCATTCAGTGGCAAGCAACAAAAAATTCAATTTACTACAGCTGCTACATGTGACGGATGTTCGGGAAATGGTAGTCAGGATGGTTCTGCTCCTGTTAATTGTACTACATGTGGTGGTGTTGGTAAAATCCGTATGCAGCAAGGTTTCTTTACAGTAGAGCGCACTTGTACTACATGCGGAGGTATGGGTAAAACCATAAAGAACCCGTGCCATAGATGTGGTGGTGAAGGGCGCTTACGTAAAGAAAAAACACTATCAGTTAATATTCCGGCAGGTGTAGAAGAAGGCACAAGGATTAGATTGGGCGGCGAAGGTGAAGTGGGCCTGCGTGGTGGCGAAGCGGGAGATTTATATATATTCGTTACCATTAAAGACCATGATTTCTTTATCCGCGAAGGCAATGATATCCACTGCCGTGTGCCGATAAAAATGACTACTGCGGCGCTTGGGGGCACTGTGGAAGTGCCGGTGATAGATGGCACACGTGCGAAAGTTACAATTCCTGAAGGCACGCAGTCAGATGATAAATTCCGCCTGAAAGATAAAGGTATGTCGATTATGCGTAGTAATAGGCGTGGCGATATGTATATCCATGTAACTGTGGAAATTCCGGTGAAACTTGCTAAGAAGCAAAGAGACTTGCTGAAAGAATTCGATGAGCTGGAAGGCCGTGGCGCAAACCCACGGGTGGAGAAGTTTATGAATAAGGTAAAGGAAATATGGGCGGATTTAAAAGATTAAAAGCGTATTTATTTCTTGTTCGTCAAGTTGCTGTCATTGCGATGAGCGACTGAAAGGAGTCCGAGGAAGCAATCTCTATCCATTTATTAATATTGCTTCCTCGGACTCACAAGAGTTCGCCTTATCGCAATGATGATAATAGAGAGAGTTATAAAATAAAAAGACTTGGATCCTGGATTCAGCATTAATGTCTAATAATTATGCTTTCTTTAAGAAAACTTATTCGTCCGCGGGAAACCGGTAGGTGGTAACCTGCCTGGGGTTGCGCGTTTGCTAAGCCATGCAGCAAGGTCGTTTTCGGTGCGGACGCGCGATCCTACATTCCAGCTGAGGCCTTCTTCTAATTTAAATACTTTCAAATCTGAAATGCCGCCGGCTTTATATTTCTGTAGGGTAACGCCCTGACCGCGTTTCATTACCGGCACTTCATCGATAGCAAATATCAGCATTTTGCGGTTCTGGCCGATAATAGCAATATGCCCGCCTACTACTGGTGAGCAAACCAGCGCTTTGCTGCCTTCTGCCAAGTTCAGTATTTGCTTACCGTTCTTAGTTTGTGCGATTACATCCTGCGATTCAACTATGAAGCCCTTGCCTTTATCTGAAGCTATAAGGAATTTTTCGCCTTCTTTATAAATAAACATGCTGATGGCGGTGCTATCCTGTTCCATATCAACCAGAAGGTTTAATGGTTCGCCATGAGTTTTACCGCCGGAGATGTTATTACAGCCAATGGTAAAGAACTTACCTTCGCTGGTGAAAATTATCAGCTTGTCGGTAGTATAGCCATGGAGGACAAATTGTTCCTCGTCACCTTCCTTGTATTTTACGCCAGAGAGGTCTTCCACATTGCCTTTCAGGGCCTTTAACCATCCCTTTTTAGAGCAAAGGATAGTAAGCGGCTCTTTTTCTATAAAGGCTTCGATGGATACAACTTGACCAACAGGCGCATCAGCAAAGTCAGTGCGGCGACGGCCAAGCGTTGTTGATTCGCCGAATTTCTTTTTGATTTCTTTTATCTCGTCACTGATGATTTTATAGCGCTTCTCTTCATCTTTTAAAATTGCCTGTAACTCAGCTTTTTCAGCAGAAAGTGCGTCATGCTCAGTGCGGATTTCGATTTCTTCTAATTTACGCAAACTACGCAGGCGCATGTTAAGGATAGCTTCCACCTGAATTTCAGTTAGCTTCCATTTTTTCATCATCACCGCTTTTGGATCATCCTCTTCACGGATGATGCGTATTACTTCATCAAGGTTTAAATATGCAATCAGCAAACCGCCAAGCACTTCTAAACGATGGTCAATTTTATCAAGGCGGAATTTCGAGCGCCTTACCAAAACTTCCAGCCTGTGTTCAATGAAAGCCTGCAGCACTTCACGTAAGGACATAACCTTTGGCGCGCCATGCTGGTTTATCACGTTCATGTTGAGGCTCACGCGCACTTCCAGGTCAGTCAGTTTATATAGTGATTCCATCAATGTTTCTGCGTCAACCTGGCGGCTTTTCGGATCGATAACTATGCGGATATCTTCTGCCGATTCATCACTGATATTGCCGATGAGTGACAGGCGTTTTTCTTTCATTAAATCAGCGATTTTTTCAATCACTTTTGATTTTTGTACCTGATAAGGAATTTCGGTAATGATGATCTGGTACATGCCGTGGCTTAGTTCGTGCTTTTCCCATTTTGCGCGCAGGCGGAACGAACCGCGGCCAGTTTCATATGCACGGATGATATTCTCGCGTGGTTCAACCAATGTGCCGCCAGTTGGGAAATCCGGCCCTTGGATAAACTCGACAAGTTTTTCAGTTTTTGCATTTGGGTGTTTGATTGTATAAAGCAACGCATCGCAAATTTCGCTGACATTATGCGGTGGTATGCTGGTTGCCATACCAACTGCGATACCTTCAGAGCCATTGGCAAGCAGGTTAGGGAAATTAGAAGGCATTACTACCGGCTCAACATCTGAGCCATCATATGTAGGTTTGAAATCAACAGTATCGCTATCAATATCCTGCATCAGCGCGATTGCAACTTCAGTCAGGCGCGCTTCAGTATAACGCATTGCCGCCGCGTTATCGCCATCGATTGATCCAAAGTTACCCTGACCATCTACCAGCGGATAACGCACCGCAAAATCCTGCGCCAGGCGCACCATTGTATCATACACGGCAGTATCGCCATGCGGGTGGTATTTACCAATTACGTCACCGACCACACGGGCGCATTTCTTAAAGCCGGATTTCGGGTCGAGCTTCAGCTGCAACATTGCATAAAGCAAACGGCGGTGAACAGGCTTTAAGCCATCACGCACATCCGGCAGCGAACGCGAAGTGATAGTAGACAGCGCATAAGACAAATAACGCTCACCGAGGGCGTTGGAGAAGTCTACGTTTACTATGTTTTTGTCTGTCATTTAGTGCAAGTGCAAGTGTTTAGTGTAAGTATTTTTATTATTAAACTGTTAAATAGTCAAATGTTTATAAAACAATGAAATATACGATTTTTATCCTAAATCGTAGTATTTTAGCCTTATTTGCAATAAATATTGCTTTGTTTGCCATGTTATGATATGGTTAATTTATGTGGATAAACATATGGTTAATAAATGCATTTTGAGTGGGATGATAATAAAGATGCAATAGAAAAAAGCACGGCGTATCATTCTTTGAGGCTCAAATAGCATTTGCTGATCCAAACCGTGTAGTTGCGGAGGATACAAATCACAGCGATGATAACGAAAAGCGTTATTATTGTTTTGGTAATTGCGATGGCAATATACTAACGGTACGTTTTACATACCGCCAGAATGTAATCCGTATTATTGGTGCTGGGTTCTGGCGTAAGGGGAAGAAGATATATGAGCAAAAAAATAAAATACACTGATGAACCTATCGAAGCAAAAGTGATAAACGATTTTCTGCCTAGACCAGAAGATTTGGTTTTCAGGGAAGAAAATGTGAAGGTTACGCTTTCGCTTAGCAAAAAGAGTGTAGATTTCTTTAAGGAGCAAGCTGCGCTTAACCATACGGGCTATCAGACTATGATTAGGGCATTACTGGATCAGTATACGGATAGGTGTGGTGGGTAGGATTAAGTTCTTATCCTTGTGTCTTCATGTTTAGTGCTTCCTCGACGCTCATTCTGCCTAAGAGTGCTTTTGTTATTATTTCTCTTAAAATCATAGCGTCAAAAGATTCTATCTCTTGATAATCTGATTCTGTATAATCTTCGTTAGAAAATTCTGGGCTTGTTGGGATCTCAATTTCTTTTACCCACCAGCGTACAATTTTTATATATATGCTAAAAGTGTTTAATACATCTTCTATGTTGATAGGGGCTTTTTTATCATCAGCTATAATATTGAATAATTCATGTCCTATTTCATTCCTAAGTAAGTATAGCCTTTCGATTTCATCCAATTCCTTTTGTGTAATTGCATCTAAATCTTTAAACTAAGTTAATGCTGCTCTAAAACTCTGATTGGTATGTTGCCCTTTTTTACCTTTGCCTTTTTCTATAATCAGTTTTTTAAATTTTTCGCCTCTAGTATAAAAAAAATTACCATTTATAATATCAAAACTTTCTGCAAAAAATCCATCTACATGGTCTACTATATATTTTTTGAATCTTTCAAATAGCATTATTAGCAATGCTGAGAATATTAGCTGCTCCTTTATTTCTGAACCATCACCTTCCCATATACCATGCAATTTCTTAAATTCTTGAGGATTAGTTTTCATAAGAATATAGAGTCGTTTTAAATTAGGTTAATCACCCCATCATCTCCGCAAATCGCATTCTAGCCACTGGCAGTCTAGAATTGTTTGGCTTAAAAATGTACTTTTCAAGAAAATAGGCGCAAAGTTCGAGTCCATTTTTCAATTCTTGGGTGTTAAAGTGCTGATTTTGGCTGTTTTGCAGGAATAACGGCATTTTTAGCATCTTATCGTGGTAAGGCCTGCCCGCGTCCTCACATATCGCTCGGCCGGATTTGGGGGATACATAGGTCAAGTTATCGGTTGCGCCAGTTGCGGCGCAGGATGATATATCAAGGCCAAAACCTAGATGTGATAGTAATTCTATCTCAAGCAAAACATATTGCACTTGCCAATTATCGTCATTTTTAAGTGCGGTAATCAGGTTATGCAAATAAGCAAATATTTCAGGGGCGGGTTCGCGTTCGGCCAGTGTTGATTCCAGCAGTGAGCAGACTGAACTGAGCGCAGCTAAGCGCGTAGGGCAGGAAAGGAGTAGCGCGGCATTGGGCGTGATAAGTTCAGCGGTGAAATTACCCAAATGCTCGGCAAGGCGGCCTTTCCAAGTTGCCTCTACCAGATTGCCGGATTGATAAATCCCGCATTGTTTTTTACTTGATATGCCGCGTACCAGCCCTTTGAAAAAACCGTGCTGGGCAGAAATAAGACTAACTACGCCGGAGGATTCTCCGTGTTTGGAGGTGGTGAGGATTATTGCGGTATCTGTCCACTGCATCTATAGCATTTTCCATTTTACTTCTAACGTCGTCGTGCGGCATCTCACAAAATTCACGTAGTAAGTCTACGCTAAAATTTTGTTCGCTTTGCACTCCTAGTTAGAAGTAAAAGCGAAAACGCTCTAGTAGTTGCCAGATTAATATATTGCGCTATAACTGGCAACCTACAACTGGAAACTGGCAACTTATTATGACCTACAAAAACTACGCTTCCGAAATTTACTACATCACCAAAAAAGCTGGTGAGATAATCATGCAGTTTTACACTGGCAAAATTGCTGTTATGATTAAAGATGACGAGTCGCCTGTCACCCATGCGGATATGGAGGCGAATAAGTTTATTGTTGCGAGCTTGAAAGAGCTTACGCCGGATATTCCTGTAGTGTCAGAAGAAAACACAGAAGAGGAAAATAAGCTAGCTGCAAAGGGCGGAAAATTCTGGCTGGTTGATCCGCTGGATGGTACGAAAAGCTATATCAAACAAACTGGTGAATTTACGGTTAATATTGCACTGGTCGAAAATGGTAATGTCACTGGTGGGGCGATTTATGTTCCGGCGCAGGATGTTGGATATTTTACGGCAGAAGATGGAAATGCCTATAAACAAGAGCAGAATAATTTGCCGGTGGAAATCAGGGTGCGGCCAAAACCGGAAGCGGGTTTAGTGGTAGTGGCAAGCCTTTCGCATCGTTCGCCGGAGACTGATGAATACATCAATTCACTGGACAAGGTTCAGGAAATAATTTCAGCATCCAGTTCGATAAAACTTTGTTTGGTGGCAGAAGGAAAGGCGGATGTTTACCCGCGCTTTGGTCGCACAATGGAGTGGGATATCGGCGCAGGGCAGGCGATACTGCAAGCGGCGGGAGGCAGGGTTATTAATGTAGATGGCACGCCGTTTGTTTATGGGAAGGATGGTTTCTCGAATCCGTATTTTATTGCTAGTAGCTAAATAGCGTTGTGTTCGTCATTGCGATGAGCCGACTGCAAGGAGTGCGAGGAAGCAACCTATGAAAATTACAACGAGATTGCTTCTTCGTAGTCACTTCGTTCCACTCATCGCAATGACGGAGAGTGTGGTGCTAAGCCGCGGCCTTATACTGCACCCCTTCCGCTTCCATCGCTTTTTGGTAGGATGGTAGTGAAGATACTCCTTTCAATAATTTTTTAGCTTTTTCGCCAATCTGGATTGCAGGGAAGTTGGCTGACCAGTTAGCAATTACAGTAAGCAAAATATCAGCGGCAGTTAGATTGTTACCAGCCAGGTATTTGTTATTGTTTAAGCGTTCTTCAACTTCTGACCAGAGTTTATTTATCTGTTTGAATGTTACATCAAGCAATTTTTCTTTGGCGTTAGCATCTTCAGCTGCACGGTTTAAGAAAAATACACGGCTGTATGTTGGGTGCAGACTAGCATTGCAGAACATTAGCCATTCGATGGCAGCAGTACGTTCATCGCCAGATTTTGGCAGCAATGGGCTGTTATGCTTTTCCAGTAGATGCAGGATAATTGCAGCGCCCTCGCGCAATGGTTTGCCATCTTCAACCAAAGTTGGCACTTGTCCGCGTGGGTTTAGTTTTAGAAATTCTGCAGTGCGGGCTTCTGTCAGGTTAGTTTTTACCAGTTCAAAATCAGCACCGATTTCATTTAGTATTACATGAACTGCAAGTGAACATGCGCCTGGTGAATAGTATAGTGTGTACATAGTTTTCCTCCTTTTATAATCTTTCTGTGTTTGGCTGCAAATAATGGTTTTTCTGCGTTCCGCCGCTCACGTACATAGTGTACGCTCCGATACGGTACTCGTAAACCCATCATTTTCGTCTAAACACAAAAAGATTATGGGTTAGGTTATCTCATCTTCTCTACCACATCCCAGAATTTTTTTTCCAGATGGGTATTATATAATCCGTTCATAACCTCAAGCCCGGTAGGTGAGGTTACGTTTATTTCTGTCAAATAGCCACCGATAACATCAAGTCCGGCAATGATTAGACCGCGTTTTTTTAGTTCTGGCCCAACAGTCTCAATAATTTCCTGTTCGCGTTTGCTTAAAGTTGTTTGGACTGCAACACCGCCTTCGCCCATGTTAGCTCTGATGTTGCCCTCTTTAGGGACTCGGTTTAGTGCGCCAAGGAATTCTCCATTTAAGAGTAATATGCGCTTATCACCCTCGGCTATTTCTTTTAGGAATTTCTGCGCGATTATAGGTGAGTTATATTTGCCGATTAATTCATCCATCAGCGAGTCAATATTGCTATTATCTGGCTTGAACACATCTATGCCGCCAAAGGCATAAAGTGGCTTTAGCACAATTTCTTTCTGTTCAGTATAGAACTTGCGGATGGTGTCGCGGTCAGCAGAAATAAGCGTTGGTGGCGTGAACTCCTTAAAATCAGTTACGAATATTTTTTCCGCGCAGCTCCTGACCTCAGTTGGGTTATTTATCACCAAAGTTTTTGGATGGATTTTATCCAGCATATAGGTGTAGGTAATGTAATTCATGTCAAACGGCGGGTCTTGCCGCATCAGCACGATATCCATTTCGGCCATGCTTACTTCTAGAGTTTTGCCGAAGCGATAGTGGTCGCCTTTTTTGCGCTGGAGGGTAATTTCCTGCACAACGGCAATTACTTCGCCGTTTTTTAGCGATAGGTTATGTGGCTGATAATAAAATAGCTTATGACCGCGGCTTTGCGCTTCAAGCGATAGGGTAAAAGTGGTGTCCCGATCAAGATTGATAGAGTCAATCGGGTCCATTTGCATTGCGATTTTAAGAAGCATTTTTAGTCCTTTCAGGAGAGTCTTTTAGCACTACGTGGCTAACAACTTTTTGTACACCTTTTGTGTTGGTAGCGATATCGATAACTTTATCAAGTTCTTCCTGGTTTTGCGCGATGCCCATTAAATAAACTACGTTACTTACTACCTCGACAGAGTAGTTAAGTGAACGAACATCTTTTGCTGCAATGATTTTGGTAGCAACTGCGGTGCGGATTCCCGTACTTGAGAAAACTTCTGTTATTGTTTTTTCACTATTGATGTTGATCTCGTTATGAACTTCCTTTACGCCTTCTGGCTGCCATGCAAGCCTTACCGCATCAACCCTCGCTTCAGGTGTATCTACATTACCAGTTAAATATACGCGTCCCTCAATAACTTTAACACCAACTCCGGCGAGTAAGTCTTGTGCATTTTGTTGCAAGTAAAGATGTTTGATGTTCCAGTAAATAGCGGTATCATCAACTGCAGCACCTGGTGTTCTTTCCTGCGCTACGATTGTGCCGGTGCCTGCAACTCCTGCAACAACTGCAGGTACGCAGTTAGTTAGGAATAGTAGTGATAATAAGGTTATGGAAAAACGCATGATATAACTCTTATAAAAGTTAATAATGAAAGGGATAATGGGCTATTTTTTCTGAAAGTGCAAGTTGTTATCTTATGCAGAAATGCTATAACAAACTGCTATGGAAAATGTATATAATGTTTTATATAAAAAACCGGCTTTGCAGAAATGGCAAATGCCATATGAGCTAGAGGAAATAGCGCAGCAACTAGTGCTTGGCGGGCGTTTTCGCATTGATGCCAATGAGAAATGTAATTTTGTCCGGTTTGCACTCCCTGAGCATGGTTTAAATTTGGTTTTTAGCTATCGTGAATTATGCGATGAAAATTTAATTCCGCGCACGACTGGTATTATACAAAGTTGTTTATCGTATAAGTACCGTGGGGATGCTTTAAAAGCAAAAACCCAAAGCGAGCTGGAGCGCTTAAGGTATGACGTTACTAAAATAGTCGGTGTCGATGCCAAAACTGAGATGATGCTGGCGCGGGCAATTGTGCAGGCTATCGATCCATGTGTTATGATGCTGTTATTATTCGATGGCACAGAGCTTTTTATATCATATTCACACACTGTAGGTGACATGCTTGATGTTCAGTCGTGGCAAAGCGTTGGCAGCAGTAGCGGTTTGCAAAGCACAGGCTTCCATGAAAGCTCTGTATTTGTTTCCTGTGGAGGACATCCGTTTTTACCTGAAGATAAAAAACAATTCAGTGATGATGGTTTTAATGCGCTGGCGCGAATGATAGTAATTGGCGGGCAAGAGCTAGGGCATTATTCTGATATAATAAGGGATAAAAGAGGTAGGCCAGTATCGCGTCACTCAGCAGATTTGGGTGGCAGGCGGGCGAAAGAAAAAGTGAGGCTGGCGCGTCTTAATGATATTATACATGCAGATGCTATTAAGGAAATTGTGCAGAAAACAGGCGCTCCGCAAGCTGCCGAGTTTGAGCGGCATATGAAATTTTTTAAGAAACAAAAGCGGCGTGGGCTGGTGGTTGCAAACACCTATCGCAAGATGAATAATGCGACCCGCAAAATGCTCAGGCGATGCAGGCGATATGGCGTTGAGTTTTTAGCTACGATTGCGCCTGATGACCATAAACATTACGCCACCCCAATAGTTATGATGATAGATGATATGCGCTTTAACCTTGCACCAAAAGCGGATGCGTATTCGCGTGAGGACCCGGTTGAAGAAGAGGCGATTGCGTGCATAGAAGCCTTGGCGCGTATACCTCAACAGGTGAATAAATGGGGGCATTTGGTGACAAAAGAAATGATGCCAAATTTGTATGAGATTTATTACCGCGAGGTGATTCCAGCTTGTATTGCAACTTATGAGCATTTAACGGGGAAGAAGTATAGCTTTACGCTGACTAAGAAGAGGGTGCTTAGGAGGTGGTGGGAGCGGTTTTTTGTGAAGATTTGAGGAGCGCAAGAGCGCAAAGGCGCAAAAGAAAATGCCCCGTGCAGGAATGGGTTTGTAACCCATTCCTTATGTTCATATTTTGTTACAGTTAAATGCGTGAATATTAAGACGGGGTTACAAACCCCGTCTTGCGATGGGTCGGCGTAAAAGAAAACGCTACCTTCACCTTTGTGCTCTTGCGCTCTTGCGCCATATTTGCTATACCCTGACTTCAATTTAACCATAAAAACCAGTAAATTATGTATTCAGTAAACCAGATACGTGCCAAATTTCTTGAATTCTTCAAAAGTAAAGGGCATGAAGTTGTGGCATCAGCTCCGCTTGTGCCGCATAACGACCCGACTTTGATGTTCACCAATGCCGGAATGGTGCCGTTTAAGGATGTGTTTACCCAGAATGAAACCCGTAGTTATAAACGCGCTACCAGCTCGCAAAAATGCGTACGTGCCGGTGGAAAGCATAATGACCTTGATAATGTTGGCTATACGGCCCGTCACCACACGTTCTTTGAGATGCTGGGGAACTTTTCATTTGGCGATTATTTTAAGGAAGATGCGATAAAATATGCGTGGGAGTTCCTGACTAAAGAAATCGGTTTGCCGGCAGAAAAGCTGCTGGTTACGGTTTATCATACAGATGATGAAGCGCATAGCATCTGGAAAAAAGTTGCCGGATTAGCCGATGATAAAATCATCCGCATAAATACTAACGATAATTTCTGGTCGATGGGCGATACGGGCCCTTGCGGCCCATGTTCAGAGATATTCTACGACCATGGTCCATCAATAGCCGGAGGCCCTCCAGGCTCGCCTGATCAGGATGGTGATCGCTTTATAGAAATCTGGAATCTGGTATTTATGCAGTTTGAACGCCTGCCTTCTGGTGAGCAAATCAGCTTGCCTGCGCCTTCGATTGATACTGGTATGGGGCTGGAGCGCCTGGCTGCAATCCTACAAAATGAGCATGATAATTATGATATTGACCTTTTTAAGACACTAATTGCCGCTTCAAGAGAAGCAACGGGTAATAGTGACGCCGATAAGCAGGTTTCGCACCGTGTTATTGCTGACCATTTGCGCTCGATCAGCTTTTTGCTGGCTGATGGCGTTATGCCGTCTAATGAAGGACGTGGTTATGTACTGCGCCGTATTATGCGCCGTGCGATGCGCCATGCACGTAATCTTGGGGCGAAAAACCCGGTTATCTACAAATTAGTGCCGGCTTTAGTGCGTGAAATGGGTGATGCTTATCCTGAATTACAACGTGCCCAATCGCTGATTACTGAGATTATCAAACTGGAAGAAGAGCGTTTCGGCGAGACGCTTGACCGCGGTTTGAAGCTGCTGGAAGAAGAGTGCAAGTCATTGAAATCTGGTGGTGTTCTGGCTGGCGATGTAGCATTTAAATTATATGACACATACGGTTTTCCATTTGATTTGACGGTAGATATATTGCGTAACCGTGGAATTGGCGTGGATGAGGCTGGTTTTAAAGCGGCGATGGCAGAGCAAAAAGCACGCGCAAAAGCGGCGTGGAAAGGCTCCGGCGGGCAGGCCACTTCTGAAGTTTGGTTTGAGATAAAAGAAGAGTCGGGAGCAACGGAATTCCTTGGTTATAAGGTGAATGAAGCGCAGGCGAAAGTTGTTTCAATTCTGGCAGAAGGCAAAAGAGTTGAAACGGCACATGCTGGCGCAGAAATTGCAGTAATCCTTAACCAGACGCCGTTTTATGGCGAGTCTGGCGGTCAGGGAGGCGATAGTGGTGTTATAAAAGGCGAAGGTTTTGAGCTGGCCGTTAGTGATACGCAAAAAGCGCTCGGGGCACTTCACATCCATAGCTGTAAAGTGATAAGCGGAACTGTGAAAAACGGCGATGTGGCAACGGCAAAAATTGATGAAGCAAAGCGCGATGCAATCCGTGCTAACCATTCTGCGACTCATATATTACATGCGGTGTTACGCGATGTTTTGGGCGACCATGTGACGCAGAAAGGCTCGCTGGTAAATGATGCACGCCTGCGCTTTGATTTTAGCCATCCAAAAGCAGTTGCAGCAGAAGAACTTGCGGTAATTGAGCGCAAAGTAAATGCGATTATCCGTGGCAATACTGAAGTCGGCACGCGCCTGATGACGCCTGACGATGCGATAAAAGCGGGTGCAATGGCACGCTTTGCGGCGGTACGCACGTAAAACGCACAGGCGATATTGGCCTATTCAAGGTGCTTTCAGAAAGTGCAATCTCTGCTGGAGTGCGCCGTATTGAGGCTTTAACAGGCGAGGGTGCGCTTGATTATATCGGTGAGACTGAGAAAAACCTGTTTAGCATTGCGGCGAGCCTAAAATCTTCGCCTGAAGATGTGGCAGGCCGAATAGATGCGCTTATCGAAGATCGTAAAAAATTGGAAAAAGACCTGGTAAAAGCCAGGAAAGACGCGGCTATGGGCGGTTCTGGCGGTAGTGCTGCGGAAGCTGAAAACATCAACGGCATTAAGTTTATCGGCAAGAATTTTGGCGATGTGCCGCCAAAAGACCTGCGCGGGTTGGTCGGTGATTTGCAAAAGCAAATTGGCTCTGGTGTCGTTGCGGCGACTTCCAGTTTTGAAGGAAAAGGGTCGATTATCGTTGCCGTTTCGGAT
>JAJONM010000034.1 GCA_021323415.1 Rickettsiaceae bacterium | reverse complement strand
GTAATAGAGTAGAAAAAACGTTTTGTTCAAGAAAATTTTTTGAAATAATTAAGGCACGTTTTGCTGCCGGATCTAATTCAGATGTATCATTTTTTTGTAGCTGAATAAGCGCCTTGGCATAAATTGAAATGCTTGTTGCTATAGGATTTTTAATACCTATAACTTCGGTTAAAAGCTCATTAGCGTAGAATTCGCTAAGACAATTTAGCTTGTGGCTTTCTGTTATTTGATTTTTTGCTCTTTGTATCTTATAAGGAACATCCGGCCTGATATTGAGACAATGTTTCTGACGTGCCAAGTGCGCTAATTGAGCTCTTTTAAGTCTTTTGTGACGTGTTTCGCATTGAGCTTTTTGTATTGCAAGATTAGTATAAATATTTATTGGCAACATAATTATTCCTTTCTTACTGCTTATAAACCGCTTTAACATGTCTGCTCAAAAAAGAGACGAAATTGCTTAGCATTGCAAATGGTGGTATTATTTTCAACAAAGGCAAAGATATTTTTACCTTATTTGCTCGTTAATGAGCATTTTGTATCAAAAACGAGCAGATGTCAATATTTCATTCATTAAAGAACATGCTTATGTCAGAAATAACCCTTGAAATCACTGATGTACTAAAAACCCTAATTGAGAAAAACCACATTAGTGAAGCTGAGCTAGCAAGACAAACCGATATCCCAAGAGCAACAATAAATCGCTTGGTTTCTGGAAGAACCCCAGATCCTAGAGCCTCGACTTTGAACGCTATTGCAAATTATTTTGATATAACAGTTGACCAGCTCCTCGGAAATCAACCACTGCCAAAAGAAAGTACCAAAGCAACAGCAACTAACAATCGATATATTCCCGTCATCAGGATTCAGGAAGCTTCGAACTGGGAAAAACTTGTTGAACTTTATTCAGACCAAGAATACCCTGACACCATTCAATCTGATGAAACAACTGAGGCGGGCCAATTTGCTATCCGAGTCAAAGGCGAAGCGATGTGCCCACAATTTCAAGAAAACACTATCCTTATTATTGATCCTTTTAAAGAACAACAAAACAGAGATTTTGTAATCGCGCATATTCAAAAAAATGATGAAACCATTTTTAGACAGCTCATTATTGATAGCAAGTGTAGAATTTTAAGGCCAATTAACAGTATGTTTCCTTCAATAGAACTGGGGGCTACAGACAAAATAATAGGCACAATTATTCAAACGCGAAAAAGCTACTAAAGCAAGTTAAAAAATGGAATAATCCCGCTATGGTTTTCTCAGGAATGATGGAGGATATTCGAAGATGGTTTATGAGTATTAGGAATCTTTATGGAAGATTTTGGTCAAACCATCGCGGGCAGAAAGAGTATTATTTAAAGTTAGATGGGTATTTCTATTCAGAAAAAGAAAAATATTATATTGCAGTTATCAGGGTAAGAAACAAGAGAACAACTGACCTTATTCCTATCGCTGAAATTGTTAACGATAAAGAATATTTGAAAGAGCTTCATCCATCTGATAGCTGTATTATAGGTATACTTGCAAATAATGAAAGAAATAACATTATTGACGTTAAGCATGTTGGCTGGAAAAACATGTGCCGACTTAAAGATTATGATTGTTTTATTAAGTCTCAGCCTGTCTTAAAAATCGTTCAGACATACACGAACAGAATCGGCATTGAAATTACTGTTTTACAGGCACGTTTTTTAGATAAAAAAATTGAAATTCCAACGATTGAACTAAGCGAAAACCAAGCGTTGCTTTATGCTTTAGATAGCCATGAGGCCATTACTGTTGGCTATGAAGCAAGCGAGCATGTTCTTAGAAAAGCACAAAATAGCAAGGTCAATTTATGATGGAAGGAATGCATAAATCCATTGAAAACAACAAACAGAATCTCAAATACTTTCACATATTTACTGCAGTTTATATTGCGAGTATTTTAACTTCAATTACTGTATCAGCAAGGATTTTCCCC
Source organism: Rickettsiaceae bacterium (assembly GCA_021323415.1). Taxonomy (GTDB): domain Bacteria; phylum Pseudomonadota; class Alphaproteobacteria; order Rickettsiales; family UBA6187; genus JAJONM01. The sequence goes on along the minus strand of JAJONM010000034.1, from coordinate 15,127 downwards.
TTTACTATTCCATTAACTAATTTTTCAGTTTTACTTACTGGCGGAACATGGACAATTCCCATCACTTTTTTCGTTCAGGATATTACGACAGAAGTTTATGGCTACACTAAGAGTAAACAGCTTGTACTTTTAGGTGTACCCATTGTTGTTTTTTATATCCTTTATCTAAAATTGACAACATTTTTCCCAATTCCCAATCAGCAAAACATTGATGTTTCATATAATATCGTTTTTAATGCTTTACCAAGGCACTTATTTGCATTATTGGCAGCAGTAGCGCTTGGCAATTTAGTAAATAATTATTTGTTAAGTAAATTAAAAAAATATTTTCATGGCAAATACTTACCCATTCGTTTTATTGGCTCGACAGCCGTTGGTGAGGCAGCTCTACAGCTTGTTGGAACAACAGTTGCTTGGTTTGGAAGCTTAGGTTTTACTAAGGAAATTTTACCATTTATTTTATTTTCTTATTTTTATAAAGTAGCCTTTGAAGCAATCATGACGCCAATTAATGTGTTGGTTTGCCATTGGCTTAAAAAGGCGGAGAGTATAGATGTTTACGAAAGTTAGGAGGGTTTTACAAATGAAAGTAGCAGCTATTCAAATGTGTTCATCTCATAATATTGATGAAAATCTTGCTATCGCTGGTGATATGATTAGAGAAGCTGCTGCCACAGCAAAGCTTATCGTATTGCCAGAAATGTTTGCCATTATGGGTATTAAACCGTCAGACAAAGTAGTCGCTAGAGAAGAGATAGGTAGAGGAAAAATACAAGACTTTCTTGCCAAAACCGCTCGGAAAAATAATGTTTGGCTTGTTGGGGGGACTATTCCTATAAGCTGCGAATCGTCAGAAAAAATAAAAGCCGCCAGTATTGTCTTTAATTCTAAAGGAGAGGTTGTAGCCCGCTACGATAAGATGCATCTTTTTGACGTTACCATATCTCCAACGGAAGTATATAGAGAATCAGATTCAACTGAACCTGGAGATAGCGTAGTTGTCGTAGATACCCCTATAGGCAAGCTTGGATTGGCAGTTTGCTACGATGTAAGGTTTCCAGAACTTTTTAGATGTCTTGCAAATAAAGGTGCTGAAATTTTTACTTTACCATCTGCATTTACTGTAAAAACAGGAGAAGCCCATTGGGAGTTGTTAGCCAGAAGCAGAGCTGTAGAGAATGGCTGCTATCTCATAGGCTCTTGCCAGGGAGGCCGGCATTCTAGTGGGCGGGAAACCTATGGTCATTCATTGATTGTAGAGCCATGGGGGACAGTAGAAAAACTAAATAATGCAGAACCAGGTATTCTCTACTCAGACATTGATTTAGAATATTTGCACCGCATACGTCAATCAATACCAGTGCTTGAACATCAAAGAATAAAAAGTACTGATCCTGATGCAGAACAAGTTGAAACTTTAGTGAGTCAGCAAAGGCACGGAGCTTTATGATAAAGCACAAGATTTATTTTGTGTTATTTCTTTTGCCTTTAACAGGTTACTCATTATATTTAGACATTCCAAACAATCTTATTGCCTTTAATAGCGAAGAAGGCATAAAAGAATTTTCCGAAAGCCATACAAAAAATGATTATTGGGCACTAGCATCTTATTTTGAAACACAAAAAACTTTAACCTTTTGTGGGGTGGCAAGTGCAGTAATGATTTTAAATGCACTTAAAATTAACCCGCCTATATCAAAACAATATATTCCATACCGATTATTCACCCAAGAAAACTTTTTCACTACACAAGTAAAATTTCTAATATCTGAAGACGAAGTTAAAAAAAGAGGGATTGCACTTGATACACTTGTATCAGCTATCAACACTTTCTCTGACGCTCAGGCAAAACCTTATCATGCGAATTTTCTGACACAAAAAACATTTAAGCACATTATTATTAATGCTTTAAAAGAAGGCGACACTTACGTAGTCGCAAATTACATTCGTAAATATCTTGGAGAACAAGGAGGTCCCCATTATTCACCTATAGCCGCATATGATGAAGTGACTGATCGCTTTTTAATTCTAGATGTATCAAGGTATAAGTACCCCCCGGTTTGGGTGAAATCTATAGATTTATGGAATGCTGTGAATAGAAATTATGAGGGAAGAAATTTAGGTTTTATTATTATCCGCAAAGTATAGTTAATTAAACTTTATTGCATGTTATGCCCGTAGTGCACAGGCCAAAGCCGGCGACGGCTTGAGGCCCTACGTTTACCTCAAGCCAAGCGCCGGCGCGAAGCGGCCTGTGCACCCACGTGCATAACATGCTTTTAACGATTAAAAATTTCTAGTTAATCGTATTTTTCATCACAATTTTTAGCGTGCTAGATCTAACACCATGTAATCTGAATCTGGTATGCTTTCAAACCCAAGCTTCGCGTAATAAGATTTTAGCTTTTTAATTGAAGATACCTCATCTTTCACAAAGGATAACAAATCTACATCACCAATCTCTTCTAAACAAGGGCTAAATTGTAAAGGTGTGACTTTTAAAGCAGCTACCTTGCAATGGCCCTCATAACGTTTCACTACTTCACACATAGCTGATAAACCCTTTTCTTGCCCCCGATATTTTGAGTGGATTACCAGTGTATCAAGAAAGAGCAAATTATTCCGATTTTTAGAGTCCCAATTTTTATGCTTTCTTAAATATTGATACTCTGGCCCATCAACATCATAGTAAAAATTTGCAAAGTATTCACTTAATTTTTCACTATCACTATCGAAATAAGCAAGCAAATCATCCGTTGAAAAATTTTTTGCTTTTTGAAGGTCAAAATACGTACCTGTTATTTTTCCAATGATATTTTTGTCATTGCCAAGTTTGCTATAAATTTTTCCTTCAATTTCTTTGACAACATGGTTTAAGCCTTCACCTAAATAAAGCGATCTTGTTTTAAGTTTTATCATAAGTTTTTCTCTAGTTTATTAATAAAAGATACTACAACTGATAGAAAAAACCCTCCAACACGACTGTGCTGGAGCGGCAAAGTTCCTTATTGCCGCTTGGCCCCTTTAGTTTAGCTTTCGCTTGGCTCGGACTCGTCTCGCCATGCAATATCCAAGGACATTGCGGTCACGCTGAAATCGCTTCAGTATGGTTTGGATGAGGAATCTCATCGTTTGAAAAGCGCAAAGTATTTACTTCATGCAAATGTCTTCACGTATTTAAAGATAACTTTATCAAACATCAATAAAGCGGATATTGAAATAAGAGATTAAAAAATCTCTGCAAGATAAATGGTTTTCCAAGCTTAAAAGAATATAACAACAGTCTTTTAATTTGCTCCACCATTCACACGTTTTGAATAAAGCAAAATGTTTTGTAAATTTCACGCCACATCTTGCTACTTACCTAAAAAGTTCTAGGTAAGGGGTTTAAAGCATGAGTTAATAACAATAAACCACTTGCTAATTTACTCATGTGTCAATAATCAATTATTTATTCATACATACGCAGAAGATGAATAAATAATCTTTTAACAAATGCCAATAAAATTTTCCTGCATCCTTTAGAAAAACTCTATCAACATCACGCATTGTCCAACGATAGTACAATTCGTTAAACGCTCAGGGCGCAAGCGCTGCGTGTGTACTGAGTCTCGCCTTTGATTCAAAGACTAAAGGCGCAAAGTCTTTATCCAAGATAAGCAAAATATGCTGTTTTGCTGCATAAGTCATGTTGTTATTCATGACTTGCTCATTCATTTGAAAAAGCTCAATTAAATGAGTGGGTTTGATAAGCCGTAAAAATTCTTTTTATGTTGTTTTTTACGCTCCATAATCAAAGTCTCTGCAAACTTTGGGTTCTAAGAAATGTTTTCTCTTCCGAAAAAACATGACACATTTACAGCTAAAACCTCGACTGCGCTCAGGGCCTTTCGGCTGTGTAATTCTGACCTTCGCTTTTTCTAATAAAAAGACGCAAAAACTTTTATGCTGCTATTTTGAACCTTGATAAAACCCTTGTCAATCAAGGACTTTCAAGTGTTTTCCAATAATTTAATAGTCATTCCGCATACTTCAGTTTTATTAAGAAGAAAATTTCTCAATGTAAATAAACCTTGGTTATATCAGGCCTAAAATGACCTAATTCTTGGCTTACAACAGCTAACGCATCTTCATACAAAAAACCATGCTGTTGTAGCTCACGCATACGCATTTGTGCGTAAGTATGTCGTAGTCCATGAGCACCATTTGACCAACCTAATGCTCTTGTACTGGCTGCCGAAAAACTATTCGACCAAAGACTGCCACCACCTATATCATAGTACTGCATATAATCAATAGTTCGATCTCGTATCGTTCTTGGCTCATTAAGCTTCTTAGCCTCTAATTGTGTAGCTAATGTCGTGGGTATCATGACTTCTCGAATCAAACCACCTTTGCCGCGGACGGTATAAAGCTTTCCTTCTCGACCAGTGAAGCGATCCTTAGACCAACGACGATGCTTGCTAGCTTGTTGCGTATCCTTAGATTGTAGTGTTAATAATTCATGCGCACGCAATCCTGCGCTGACAGCAATCTGTGTCGCTAAACGATGCCTATCGGATTGTGCCTGAACTATCATTCCCACATGATCTTGGCTATAAGCTCGACTTTTTAATACTTGCTCAAGCTCTGATTTCACAACAGGCAACTGTACACCAAGATAAAGTTGAATTGCTTGACGCTCTTGGTTCAAGGTTTTTTGCCCAACAGCTTCACTTCTTAATTCTAAAAACTTGAGTGCATTATCCTTGGTCAATTTTTTTAAATCACCTAGCTTATTTTCCCGTAGCCATGTCGTTAAATTCGTTAACGCTTGGGTATAGTTTCTTTGTGTTCCTAAACTATGAATTGCCCGTTGCGTAGGCTGGCCTTTAGGTGTTTTTGATTGACCATGTCTCGCATGACCAATCTTGAGTTTTTTGTTTATTTGGAATTCTGCTTGATCCTTAGCGCTTCTAAAGCTAGCCATTGAGTGCTTCCTCCTGTAGCAGATCCTCTTGCATTTCAGGCAGCTTTTTTAAAAAACGCATCACATTGCTGCGGTGAATTTTTAAATGCTTTTCTGTCCCGAGCCACAATTGAATTTCTTGAAAACTGGCACCAGCCAGTTTCAGCGCCACTAATTCAGCACGGTAGCGATGAAGCTTGGATTGCTGAAACCGCAAGCGACGCTTTTTGTTGCGATGTTCGCGAAGCTTTTTTAATGCAATTGGCGCATCAAAGCGTTGCGTGCCAGTTGATGCGTCAATTCCTTGCTGAGCTTGCCCCGCTGTGGTTTGGCGAGCGTTTTCGCGAGCCATGCACAGCGGGGCAGCATCCTGAGGATTTTTAGCTTGTGAAGATTCAGTTTGAGCATGAATATTTTTTTCATTTACTATCGTCATTTTTATTCTCCTCACCAGTTTATAGATTAATCATGTTTAAACGTTTTTCTTATTGGATACACTTAATGCAAGAAAGAGTTCTTGCCTTCCTTTAAATGAATTTCATTCCATAAGTCTTCAAAGCAAAGCAGTGCTTGAGAAAGACTGTCGAATTCTTGCGTGATGCTACTAAAAATATCCGCTTTCGTTTCATCAATTTCTACCGTAGTTGCTTGCAGCTTTTCACCTATTAAACGAATGAGTTGGTTGAGCCTTTACAGATTGATAAAATATTTTTGCTCTCCCAGTTTTTCAAGGTGTAACAAGTGTAACGGTGTAACAAACGACTTAACTTATTGCTTTCTTCTATCTTTGTTTCTCCTCTATTGGTAACATCTCCTCTATGTTCAGATGTAACAGGTGTTACAGATGTTTTAATCTCTTTAAATACTTCTGGCGTTGTAACACCTGTAACGTTTCGAGATTTAGTAAGGTGTAACAAATTCCCCACCGTTAACATATTTGTATTTATTAAACTTTCTTTGGTTGTAACATTTGTAACATCTGTAACATTGCTATTTTTAGGAAACGGCATTTTTATTATTGATGGAAGCGTTTCAAAATAATCAGCTCTCATAGCTCATCCTCCAAAACTTTACTGGTAAAATGATAGCAGCGGATGACTCCGCCCTGGGGTAAGCGAATAGGCTTAGTGGATTTACCGCTACCATCAGGAAGTATCCAAGCTTTTTCCATTAACCATTTCGCCACATTACGTGCATCTAAGCTTTTACAAATATCTTTTTTAAATACTTCTGGCAGCACATAAAATTCATTGCCTTTACGATAACCTGCACGATCCCGTACTACATTTTCGTGATGAAAAGCGTCCATGCTGGCAAAGCGGGCGTCCCCATGTAGCTCAAAGAAATGCCTGACTTGCGCAAGAGCCATTTGAATTTCTTGAGCGGCCATACCTCCTCGGTTTGAAAGCCAAGCTTCAAAGCATGTTTTGGCAGCTTGAATGGCTTCGCCATTATTCCAAGTAGTAACGCCAAAATTAGTAGCAAGTTCTCCTGCTGCTGCAACCAGGGCAAAGCGTCTTGCAACTCGAAGGACTTGTCCGTGAGCTTCTTTAGTGACCACTTCTTGTAAAAAATCCTCACGCAATTGTCGAATCGCTTGCAGTAAAGTCGTTAACTCTTGCTGAACTAAAGTCTTTAGAAAAGCATCCGCTGCGGTACCATAAAAATGTTGGCAAGCTTCTTTAAGATGCACAGCAAAATCATTAGCATTTAAAACCTCTGGAATCGTTTCAAATAAGCCAAGGCATTTTCCTGCATCTGCCGCAATATCCACTAATCTTACCTCTTGCCCAGCGCGATGATATTTACCCAGTTGCGATAAGTGTTCACTGAGCGCAATTTCGCCTGTACTTAAAAATAATAAACGCCAGTTTTGTTTTTCTCGAACACTCCCAGATCGACCTGCTCGTTGTTTGCCACTACCATTAGCCAACATGTAAGCAATTTCCCCAGCTTCTTTAGCATCAACTTGGGCTAATTCATCTAAACAAAGTAGGCTGTCATTATGTAAAGCTGCCAAAGCTTCTAAGCCGTTCGTGGTTGCCCGCCAACGTTGCAAAAACTGTTTGCCACCCCATACCGAAGCCGCAACTAATAGCGCAGTCGTTTTGCCTGTGCTGCTAGCCCCGCGGAAATGAAAACCGCCATTTTCATCGCCAGTCAAAAAAAGCAAAGGTGCTGCAAATGCACAGCTAATGGCAAACACTAAGCGTGAGTTCCCTGCACAAGGCTTGGCAATTTCAGTTTGCCAGTCTTCTAAGCTACCTGATAGTTGATAGGGTGCTTGACCATGATCTCGTTGCAATAATAAACGTTCATCCACATCACCATAAACATGATGCGGTAAAATAAAAGCTTGTTCATACCAGCCTGTGCGATATACTAACCGAGCAGGTAATTTAGGCTTTACCTCTTTAAAGAAAGCTTTTAATAAACGTTGCGCCTTAGGATTGCCAGAAATGCGTAAGCCTTTGTCCGCCAAGGTGCTTCGATATTCACCTTCTTCTTTTTCTAGCAAGCTAAAAGGCATCAAATATTGATGCACAATCCCATCCCAATCGGCAAATTCCAGCACTAAACCAAAACCTTCATTTTGTACATTCCGAAAATAAGCGCAAACCTGTAAGGGTGAACAAAGCCATAACGGTTTAGGCTGTTCCGTATGCAAACCTTCTTCTTTGCAATAGAAGAGACCTTTTTCTGTTAAAAAATAATTTGGTGGTAAATTGCTTTCTTCTATGTTCTCTTTATCAATATTTGCTTCTAGTGCTAAATGAATCTGCCGTTTGACTTCTTCCATGCCTGCTAACAACATCAGATCATTAAAATCCGTTGGCTTTTGGGTAATATCCAACCGTTGAAAATCGGGAATACAAATTAGTGTTTGAATTACCCGGGCTGCTTCTTGTGCTTTTTCAACGCCTGTATTTTCGTTAGACCACTGATCGTTATCTGCGCAAATTATTATTTGCGCATGAGGATAAGTTTGCTTAAGGTTTTCTGCAACAAATAAAAGATTACTGGCATCAAAAGCAATTACTACGGGCTCCTGGATTGCTTCATAAATCGTTGCACCTGTCGCATAACCTTCACAGAGATAAATCCTTTGACAAGCATCCATATTACCGATCATAAAAAAATGATGCTTTTTAGCACCGCCGGGTAAAAAACTTTTCTTGCCTTCAGGGCTAATAAATTGAAGCGTATGGATTTCTCCTTTCGCATCATATAAAGGAATTACCAAATTATTTCTACTTTGACGAATACCATAAGCAGCTACTTTCTTTTTTAACAAATAAGCATGCAGAGTATTAGCAGCTATTGCTGCATCCCAAATACGTTGAGCTTTTTGTTTGGTTGCTGCTTGAAGCTTTGCTTGTTCAGCATCTCGTAGGGCTTTAGCAGCTTGCAATTGTCGCTCAATTTGAATGTGTTCCTCAGGTGAAAATTTTTCAATCGAAAATCCGCGCCAGTTTTCACTAATGCCACGTTTCCAACAACCAAAAGCGCCTGCTGGCTTTGGTTGGTTATGCAATACATACCAACCATTTTCGCCGCCCGCAGTATCACCTTCAACGTGAAAACGATGCAGCTTGCCATCAGCCGCAATCGGCTGTTGACAAGCTAATCCTCGCTCTAACATGACAGAATGAAATTGCTGCTCGATATTTTCCTTGGCAAACGCCATAGGCATAATGTGGCTATCCTTACCCAAACTAGCCAGATTATGATTAATGGACATGATGTTTTTCTCCAGAAATCTTATTTGCTAGCATCTGTGCTTGAGTGGTGGATTGCACCGTTTGGTATTGGTCAATCCAATCACGAATATCACTTTTACGATAACGTACCGCACGGCCTAATTTAATAAAAGGCACGCCAGTACCTGCCCAACGATCACGTTCGATAGTCGCTAATGAACAATCGCGTACAGCAGCCACCGTTACTTGGGTAAATAGCGCGGCTTCTGGTGCTGCTTCATATTGTTGAACAAGCGTTAATCGATCGGTTTGCATACTCATCATAGTGTTTTCTCCGTTATTAATATTGATTAAAAACATAGTGCAATTTTCTCACAAATCGCCATGTGATAAGCCTAAATAGGCTTTCTAAATCTCTAATTAGAGTTTGGGAATAACCATCTCTAAGAACGGCGAGCATTCTTCCAAAATATTTAAAATGGTTTGGTCGGTAACATACTGCCCAATTTTATGTAGAGATTTTTCAATCATAGGGCTTGTACCGCGTGCAAAATGACCATCTGGGGTAATCCTGGGATGATATGCCTCATAAACAAGTGCAGTAATTATTTTGAGAAAAGTATTTCGGCTGCGACTCTCATGCGAAGGATGAATGCTTTTCTTCAGCTCTTCCGGCCCTGAAGAAGAAGTGGCTTCCACCGCCTCAGTTTGATTAGAGGAAGTAGTAGTTTGCACCTGCTTAGGCATAGGCTTACCAAATTCATGCAAATGTCTTTCTTGCAAAAATTGCATAAGCTCTGGGCTGATATCATTTAGTAGCTTTTTGCGTTCTGCTTGCGAAATGACATCAAAAGGATGGGGGTTATAGTTAGATTGACTATACGCACATTGTTTCCATGCAATTTCCTTAAGTAACAAATAAGCTTCAACGATTGCTTTTTCTTTAGTCTCTAGCTCTGCCGTTTGGTTAATTTGTGCCAAACTTAAGTTACGTAAAAGCTCTTTATCATTCCCATGGGGTTCAATATCATGTAGCAGTAATGCTGCTTCTTGAATACTCCATTTTTCTTTACGCGCCCAAAAATCATAGTTAGGTTTTTTATTAATTATGTGACTCATTTTTTATTTCTCCGATAATGAATGACCAAACCATAAGAAATCAGCACCACTACCGCTACCTAAGGGCACAGTAGTGCACACTAATACATGGTAGTGATAAGTTATGCTTCGTTGTGATAGGTTGCTTTTGAAATCATCCAGCGATAGCAACGACTTTCAATTTTTCTTATGTTATTGGCGATTTATTAATATTCAGAAGCTGTTGCGTGCCTCTGTTGCGTTTAGTTGTAGCACATTTTTTTAAGATTGTGTGGTAAATTGAGACATTCATGCCGAAAAAGCTTAGACTTCGGCAGAAATTCGGCCTAATGTAAAAGAATTGTTTGATAAAATGGTAGAAAATAAGAATTAATACTACAACAAATAAGACACACTGCTTATAAATGAGATATTTTTTGATTTATTTTATAAGCTTTTCTAATTTCAGATTGCAATTTTTCCTTTAGAATCTTTTTACCGTGACGTAATTGATATAGAATATCTCGCCCCATTTCACCCATGATATTTTTTGCACGGACAGCATATGACCAAAAATTACAGCTTTCATCATTTGATTTATCAATTTTTCTAACTTTTTGCGACAGCTTGGAAAAATCTGCCAAAGAAAATATTTGGTCAGGTGTTTTTCCGATGTACCTTGTAACTAACATCTTTGCTTCTTGCCTAATCATAAAAATCATTTCACGATAATAAGCAGAAAGCGTTTTATCTTTAATTAAAACCTTTTTCCCATTAAAACTAAATCCAAGATACTCAAAAGGACGGTTACTCATTATGTCACCCCTTCCATCTAGAAAACAGGGACGACATTGTAATTTAGAATTGCAAAAATAGAATTCTGTAATGTTTGTTTTCTCTGAATTAAGTATCAATTTTTCCTTAACAGCAAATGATTCAATTAAGCCCATTATTTCTTGCAAATTAAGATCATTACTGTATGGTAGTATAAATAAAATATCATCAGAATAGCGTCTATAATAACCACTAAGTTTTTTTGCCAACTCAAATAAAGCACAATCAAAATTAAACATATAGATATTTGCTAGTAAATCAGAAATTGGTGCCCCTTGAGGTATACCAATATTTTTTTTATTTCTCTTTATTAAAGATAGATCAGAATTATCACAAAATATTTTTTCCCGAAAAACTTCCGGTGTACAAAGCTGAAGGGGAATTTTCCTTGCTAAGGAAGTAATAGTCCTTCCATTAATTTTAATTGTCTTAATATAACCTAATCTTTCGAGGCATTCATGACGATTAACCACACTATAATTAGTAATAGCTTTAAAAATAGCAAAATGATCTTTCGGTAAGATCTGTTCGCCTAACAAATCACACCAGCGTTGTTTAAGGATTTCATGGTGTATTGAATCAAAAAAGCCTTTAATATCAATTGCAATGGCATAGCAAGGACCAAAAGCAGAAATTGTTTCAAACGCTTCTTTAGCAAAGTGGATATTACACTTTCCTAACTTAGAATTAGCTGATATTGGAATTTTTCGATAGGCAATTGGACAATCTTGAATACCATATTTAAAAAGTTTTTCTTCATATTTTTCTAAAAGGAAGCTACGATAATGCTTAAAGATATAAGAATCCCGCCTAGATGCATATCTAATAATTCGGCTTTTTTCCTTGCCTGAAAAACTTCTCCATTTATCTTCGTATTCTAAAAAAGGGAAAAAAGCATTTTTGGTTACCCTTTCAGGATTTGAAAGGATTTTATTTATTTCTTCAACTGGTAGATATTGATCAAAATGAGGATAAAACTTGAGTTCTAAATTATTTACATAATTCATACGTAATTTCTTAATTTGAAAGGGGGTGAATAGCATCAGGCACATTCTGATTAAGCCCCACCCCTCACACGTTTTCAATCGAGCCTACAACACAACAGCTCTATATGTGCTTTCTTCATAACAACTCTTGCTATACTGCAATAATAAGCTTGTTCATAACTCATCCTAGCCATGCAACTTTCGTTGGAGGACTACTAATGGTGTACAAACTGATTGACAGTGATAACAGGATACTCCTTCATCTATAATGAAGGATAGTTTCAATATGGGGGCAAATTAAGGTATTTCAAGGCCCTGGACCTTCGACACATGTTCGACACAAAAACTCTCGAGCTTTAGGAATCTACAGATAACTATTTGATTTGATTGGTGGGCCCACTAGGACTTGAACCTAGGACCAAGGGATTATGAGTCCCCTGCTCTAACCAACTGAGCTATGGGCCCCCAGAAGGGAACAAACTACAAGATTAGTATTTTACATAGTCATGAGCTGTTTAGCAATCACTTTCTAGATACTTGGCTTAGGCAGAGTAATAGGCCAAGTAGCTTGATCTTTTTCCAGCATGCTCCAAGCATCCGAATATATTTTACTAAAAGCCGTATCGCCTAGTACTTGGCGGATATAAGCCTCAGCCTCTGTTGTTTGGATCACACGCTTCCTTGCCGATTCTTCTCCAGCTGCATAAGTTTTTGCCATAACATCTTTATAATAAGGCAATGCCTTTAAGGAATCGAATTTGCTTGCGGTTTTTAACTGCAAATGCGCCTCTTGGCCTTCTTGCCTTACTGATTCTATTAAAAATATTGCCCCTGGAAGCGCAGGATGGGTAAAAGTTTTTTTTCGGGCTAAGCCAGCATCAGTGGGAATTTTTATGGAAAAATAAATAAAATCACAATCTGCTAATACTTCCTGCATTGATTGCCGAATTTCCTTTTCCTCTAATGAAAGGATCTTGCCTTTTTCAACTTTAGATTTTATCACCTCATAGCGCTGAGTAAGTGCCAGCAGCCTTTTGTCCCCCGCTGCTAAAGCTTGCGCATATTTCTCAACCAGCGCAAGCTCAGTTAGACAAATAGGTACAATAGAAGATTTATATTTACATCTTGAAAGATACTTTTGCGATTCATACGCCGCATGAATAAATTCATGCCGTAGAATGCTACCAACCTGTTGCTTCTCATACTCAGAAGTAACATCAGAGAATAAAGATAAATTAATTCTACGATCTGCTGGATTATAAGTTGCAACGCGCGCAGTATAGTCAGATAAGCTAGATTTTTTTGGTAAACATTTTATCTTTACACCGCTGCCTAGGGCGATATCGACGATTTTTTGTGTACCATTGAGCTGATGGATGCTGGTCGCAAAAGACTCAATCATCTTAAAGCAAGTTTGTTGCTCGGCTAGGCTTATCGATGGGCTAATCATTAATGCTTTTTCTAACTGAGTTTTTGTCGCGGCAGCTTGACTCGTTACTGAACGTAACGAGTCACCTTCATTAGGGGTTAGCGTTTCAGCAGGAACGCCTTGAGACACCTGAGCGCTCTTTGCTGTCCCCACTGTGCTGACTATCATTAAAGTAAACAAAAAGAATACAGCCGGTTCTCTTAGATCAAACGTTTGTACGAAAGGCGCTATCAAACCACGATAGTTCTCTGACGCTAAAGATCTTTCTAGTGATTTAGAATGATAGCGTCCCGTCACTTGTCTATGATGCACCCCTGCAGGTTCAAATATATTTTTTTTCATCACATTTTCTCTTTATTTTGTAAAAATTTTAACACAAAGCGCGCAAAAAAAACTCTCCCTACCCTATGAATTTTTTAATAAACCTACCCTCTAGAGATAAAATGCTTGACAAAAGATTAAGTATTCACTAAACTATAGTTAAGTATTCACTTAACAACTCGGGAGAGAACAATGAAAAATTTAAAAAACAAAGTCCAAGAAATTTTTACAGATATTTTTTGCACAGAAAAAGTTGATATGGCTACCATCGCCCGCCATTTCGATGCCAGTTACACGCAATACGTTGACAGTGAAACCTTAAATTATGATAAATTTATTCAACATGTGCAGGCTTTAAAAGATGCCGTTAAGTCCATTAAGATTACCTTTGAGCATTTAATTGAAGAAGATGATAAAGTTTGCAGTATTCATATTGCAGAAGCTGTAAAAACCAATGGCGAAAAGATAAAAGCAAAAGTTATTGCCCTATTTCAATTTAAAAATGACAAGTTAATTCTTTGTAACGAATTAACCCATCTTATTGAAGGTAGCGCAGAAGATAGAGATTTAGGATCAAGGCACTAATGACCAATAAAATTGAACAACGTCGTATCGCAGATAATACTCGCGAAAAAATCCTCAAGGCTGCAGAAAAACTTTTTGCAGCCAAAGGGTTTTCTGGCACAAGCACTGCAGCAATTGCTAAAGCCGCTAAAGTTAATGAAGCCTTACTCTTTCATCATTTTGGCAACAAGGCAAAACTTTGGCAGCAAGTCAAAGCCAATATCATTGAGCATTTGCCTAACTTAAATATTAATCCAACGCCTAATACTTTAGAGGATTTTTTGAAAGAAGCTATTGATCAACGTATTCTTTCCTACCAGTCTCAACCTAATTTGCTTAGAATTATGCGCTGGCAATCATTAGAAGAAGACAAAACGTATTTGGCCGGCGGAAATAAGCTGGCGCCGCTGCAATGGCTCCCAGCTATTGAATATTTACAACAGCAGGAAAAAATAAATGCCAATACACCAGCAGAAATGATTATGCTCTGGTTAACCTATAGCATTAATGCGCTCATTTATGATGATTTAGCGCTCTTGCAAGATCAACAAAAGCAAGAGCGTTTTATTCAAATGCTGATGGTTGGTTTTAAAAAAGCCTTAAGCTAAACCTGTTGCTTTTTTGGCAAAACCACATACACACCATACCAAGAAACCACGATTGATAATATGGCCATCAATATCATAGAAACTTCTGGAGAAAGAATATTCTGGGCTCGATGGTGGTTTTGTCCTAAAAAAGAAATCAACGTAATTCCCACCAAGTAAAAAATTAACCAAGAAGCACAGCGTAATTGTGCTAAAAATCCTTCTAACTTATGCAGGCGTAATTCGTAGTAAAAATAAAAACATAACCCAGGCACAACCAATAAAATCATTTCACCTGTAAATGGCCATGCTGCATAAAACAATAGCAAAGAAAGGATAAATAATAATGCCGGTGATAAGAACTTCGCAAAAGGTAAAATAAATTGCTTTTGACGAGCTTGCGGATTTAGCTGACGATTTGCCAAAGCAACAATGGGAGCCGGGATATAAGAAAACACATGCAGAATGGAGATTACTGCTACCAAGTCATACCAACCTTTAAAGATAAATAAAATAACACATCCTACTATCGTACAAGCCACAACAGCATTACGCGGGCTTTGATGCTCTGGGTTTAGAAAACTTAAAAACTTGGGCAAATGATTATGCCGCGCCAAAGAATACATAACACGCGCACTAGAAGCCAGAAATCCACTACCACAAGCACCTGGCGAGATAAC
>JAJONM010000103.1 GCA_021323415.1 Rickettsiaceae bacterium | reverse complement strand
CAAGAGGTGTAGCGCGTTCACTTGGCTCTTCTTCGGCAGATGGGCAATCCCGTACAAAAGGGGCTGTTGCAAATAATCCTAAAAAAGCTGAAGAACAAGGTGAAACTGATGATTCATCGGTGGACATACCAGCATTTTTACGCAGAAAAGCTTAAAGACTGGCCGTCTCATCATTGACGAAAGGTATTCATAATTAAGCAGGAAGCTTATGCAGAAGAACAGAAGTTTTTATCAACGCGGTGTAACAATTGCTGAATTAGCTATAGTAATTTTGATAATTGGAATTCTTTTGGGAGTTGTTAGCCAGGGAATAAAGTTACGCCAGGCATCTGAACTTCGTGGATTCATGAGCGATGTGGGTGGGGAGCTGCTTGCGATACCACTATAGCTAATTGTAATGGTAATGGCGATGGCAGTATCAGGTTTACGGCTTCCAGCACTGTACTTGATGAATACTATAGAGCCTGGCAACACCTTAATTTAGCAGGTTTCATTGAAGGGTCTTACACTGGCCTTGCTGGTAGCACAGATAATCTTTCTATTCCTGGTGTAAATGTTCCGGGCACCAAACGTTCTAAAGGTGGATATGTTATAATGACCAGGCGTTCGGGTGACACTGGAGCAACTGATGTAGCCGCCGCAACTATACCTGCTGATTTACCAATCGGAACTTTAATACGCCTTGCTGCTTTCGATGATGAGGGGGCATATGCCCTTGATGATCCAATAGTCACTCCGGCTGAAGCTTACGCAATTGATAAAAAAATGGATGATGGCGCGCCAGATGCTGGAAAAGTGCAGGGAAGGTATGGACATCTAGCAGCTGGCTGGCAAACAACAACATGTTTATCAGGCACTTCTCCAAACCGCACTTACGCTACAACCAGGACTGCTACTGAGTGTGTGATGTTTTTTGATATAAAACAGTAGGTTAGTGCAAGTGCAAGTATATATGGGTTAGGTAGGTTGTTTAAAATTCTTACTTGCACTAATCAACTACCAACACATCTTTCATACTATAAAAGCCGTTCTTTTTACCTTTTGCCCATAAAGCTGCACGTAATGCGCCTTTAGCAAAAATTTTACGGCTAGATGCCTTATGAGTAATTTCAATGCGTTCACCATCGCCAGCAAACATTACTGTATGCTCCCCAACTACATCCCCACCGCGAATGGTAGAAAATCCAATCTCACCACGTGGCCTTGCGCCAATTATGCCATCACGGCTCTTTCTGGCTACTTCATTAAGTACAACATCACGCCCTTTTGCTGCTGATTCGCCAAGCAATAAGGCAGTGCCAGAAGGTGCATCTACTTTGTGGCAGTGATGCATTTCAACAATTTCTATATCAAAGCTATCATCTAATATGCTGGCAACTTGCTGGGTTAAAGCTGCAATAATATTTACTCCAATGCTCATATTGGCAGACCATATGATAACGGCCTCTTTTGCATAATCATTTAGTTTTTCTTTATCTTCTGGAGAAAAACCGGTTGTGCCAATTACATGGATTTTGTTTTTTTCTGAAGCGATAGAAGCAGCTTTTAAGCTTGCTTCTGGCGTAGAAAAGTCAATTACAGCGTCACTTCTGTCAAATAAGTCTTCTATGCTGCCACATGAATTTATTCCAACTGGCTCTAGACCAGCCAGGCTGCCAATATCCATACCGACAAAATCGCTATTTGGCCGAACTGCGCCGCCTGCTAATTCACAATTGTTATTAGAGGAAACTGCTTCTATTAAAGCTTTGCCCATACGGCCTGTGCAGCCTATTATTCCGATTTTCATTACGTTCTCCTAAGTTCTACTGTGCTGTCAATTCTGGCTCAGCTTTTCATGCAGGGCTGCATCAAAAAGGTAAATTAATGCGTGGTGTGGAGCCAGAATTGGTAGCGAATTAATTATATCAGTTTACTATATTCTCCCTTAAAATATAACAAAGGTTTATCATTGGATAATTGTTTTAAGTTATTGACTTTTAATAGAAAAATGGAGTGGTCTCCTCCGTCAAGTATATTTTCTGTGCTGCACTCTAAATAAGCAATGCTTTCATTCAATACTGGACAGTTATTTTCACCAATATCATAACTTATGCCTTTCCAGTCTACCGCAACAGGAGACGAGTATAATTTTGACAATTCGGATTGTTTTTCTGCTAAAATGTTTATTGTAAATATCCCTGACTCAGCAAAACTCTCATAAACGCTAGCCCCTTTATCCAGGCAAAACAATACCATAGGTGGGTTGAGCGAAACTGATGCAAATGAATTAATTGTAACACCATGTGGCTTAGCGTTATGCATGGCTGTAACAATAGTGATGCCTGTTGCGAACCGTCCTAAACAATTCCGAAAATCACTATGACTAAAACTCATTACATTTCCAATTTCTAAGCGCAGAAATACTTAAGTATTTCAACTGTTGTTAACTAATTATTTACCTTATCCGGCTACACTAAAATAGTGGGAAGCGTCACTAATATAAGGTGGTTCGTGATTATTTCAACGTTAATTATTTAGGTTCTAAAGATGCTGTTTATAGTGGGTGTAGTAGTAGTGTTAGGATCGGTAGCAACCGGTTATGCAATGCACCACGGTAATTTCGCCGTATTATGGCAGCCTAACGAATTCGTTATCATCTTGGGAGCTGCCATCGGATCTCTTTTAGTTGGTAACCCTGCCTATCTGGTTAAAAAAACTGTGGGAACATTAAAAGTTTTGTTTAAAGGAACTCCATATCAAAAGGGTGATTATGTGGAGCTTCTGCTTTTCTTTTTTACAATATGTAAATTTATGAAAACAAAGGGACTGTTGCAGCTAGAGCCCGCACTTGAAAATCCTCATGAAAGCGAATTATTTACCAAATACCCAAAATTTCTGCATAACCATCACGCAGTTGATTTCTTTTGTGATTATATGCGCCTTGTTACTATGGGTATGGATAACCATTACCAGCTAGAAGATTTGATGGAAAAAGAAATTGAAAAACACCACCATGAGGCTGCTGCTCCGGCAGGCGCCATTACTACTATGGGTGACGCTATGCCAGCACTTGGAATTGTGGCCGCGGTACTCGGGGTGATAACCACAATGGGAAGTATCACCGAACCACCTGAAATTCTGGGAGGATTGATTGGTGCGGCACTGGTTGGTACATTCTTTGGGGTGTTGATGTCATATGGCGTGTTTGCGCCTATGGGCGGATTAATGGGTAAATTTGCTGATTCAGAAACAGAATATTATCAGGTAATGAAAACAGCAATGATTGCCCATATTCAAGGAAATGCGCCAGTTGTATCAGTTGAATTTGCCAGAAAAATTGTTCCAGGAAACTTAAGGCCGTCATTTAAGGAAATGGACGAAGCCATAAACTCTCTGACATAAAGTGAGGTTATATGGCGGATAAGAAAGGCCAGACAATAATAATCAAAAAAATTAAGAAAGGCGGGCATGGTCACCATGGTGGAGCATGGAAAGTAGCTTATGCAGATTTCGTGACTGCCATGATGGCATTCTTCCTGCTGCTTTGGCTTTTGACTGCAACACCTGTTGAGCAGCTTGAAGGTCTTGCAGATTATTTTAGCCCGACACTAGGATTGCAAGGGAAAATGGGTATTGGTTTTGCCGGCGGTAAGGCGCCAAACACTGAAGGTTGGAGTACTGGTGACTGGGCAAGTTTAGGGTTGATTTTTGGTGCGCCGCCTTCCGGGCCGATTATAAAATTACCCGATGACGAGGATAATAAAGCTGAAGAAAACATACCAATTCAATTTGAAAGCGTAAGAAATAATGTTTCTGAAGCTATTGAAAGTAATCCTGAATTATCAAGGTTCCGCGATTCTATTAATATAGAGCAAACTCCAGAAGGGCTGAATATCCAGATATCTGATCAAAATGACCGCCCTATGTTTGATGGTGATACTGATAAATTAATGCCACATACAAAGATTATATTAACTAAAATAGCTAATATTATTGGGCATATTCCGAATTATATACAGATAGTAGGGCATACTAATTCACAGTTCCAGCCAGAAAGCAAGGAATATACGGGTTGGGAGCTTTCAACTGCCAGGGCAAATGCTGCGCGCAGATATATGGAAGAAGCGGGAATCCAGGACGGGCAGGTGGTAAATGTTATAGGTAGGTCTGATAACGACCCTATTAATGTTGAAAGAAGGGATGACCCTGCAAATTCACGTATATCAATAACCCTGTTACGCAGAGCTATGATTGCTTACAACAAGCAGGCAGCACCAGAGGATATTATACTTGGTCCTGTGGATGAGGGTATGTCTGAATTCGTCCAGATTAAGAGGAAAAAAGGGGAAGATAAGCCTGAGCCTGCACCAACTGTTGAAGGTCATGGAGAAGAAGGTAAAGATGCTAAGAAAGAAGGTAAAGAAGGTCACGGCACGGACAAAGATAAGAAGAAAAAAGAAGAAGAGAAAAAGAAGAAAGATAAAGAAAAGAAAAAGAAAGATAAGGAAAAAAAGAAGAAGAGTAGCCATTAGTGGCTGGTGGCTAGTGGTTAGTGGTTAGTGGTTAGTGGTAAAGAAAAATCTTTTGAAAATTCTTGTATTATCTAGCTACTAGCCAAAAATCACTAGCCACTTTCTTAAAACCACAACTTAAGCACTCCATCCCGCACTTCATAACCCTGCAATTTATCAAGAAAACTCATGCCGAGGAGTGGGGAGGTCAGATCGCTGTCGTTAACTGATGCCCTTACGTTTTGTATGCGCCTGCCTCCGATTTCAATTGTTTCAATAAGGATAGGTGCTCCGCGTACAGTGCCATTAGCGGTATTATAAATCTTGGTAAATTCTAAATCTTTTGGGTTAATGCCTATCTGCTTTGCGATTTTACGGGTGATAACAACGTCGCTAGCTCCGGTATCAAGCATAAACTCCACCGGTTCTCCATTAACCTTAGTCATTATGTAATAATGACATTAAGCGGTTTTTAAGTCCTGAAAATTCATAGCGGTAGCTATACCCTATGACTAAAACAAAGATAACACCAAGCCAGATTGAAGCATCCTGTAGGAACTTTATAGGTCGGTTTGCGGCACGCGCTATCATGCTGCTGGCAAACACAGCTATTAATATTATTAGGGATACCAGATTTATTTGGTCGTTGTCGGTAAGGTTTTCTAACATGGCGCAATAATAGGGGAAATGGAGGAATAGTGAAATGGAAAATTATGTAAGTTAAGTTCTGGTTTAACTCAGCTATTCATTCCTGATTTGTAAAACATACTTGACTGAGTTTTTGATTTGTGCTACATAAGTTGTACATGTTTAAAATAATATAAATATATTAAGTAATAACACGAAAATTGGAGTAAAATAATGTCGGCTGAAAAAATAAATAATTTACTAAAAGATAATCGTTTAGCTCAAGATGAGGTAAATTTTGAGGAAGCGGATAAATTACTAAGAACTGGAGCTACTTTGCCTGCTCCAAGAAAAGAGGAGGACTCTTTTTCAAAGAAAAGCGAATATCTTGCTCATCTTTCCGTGGATAGTCGTGACTTGTATATAGCACTTCGTGCAAATCCAAAGATAATAAATGAGCAAGATGAAAGTGGTCAAACTATTTTACATCATGCGGTCAAAATAGGTCGTTTAACGGGATCAAATTATGCAAGCTTAATTCTTGGACAGCTTTTTAAGGCTGATGGAGTTGATTTTTCTATAAAAGACAATGATGGTAATACGCCTGTTCATTTAGCTGCACATTATTGCGGTGATAGAGTGACTGTAGATTTTGTTTTCCCTAACTATGTTAGTGCTGCATACGAAGCTGGGTTTAATTTTTCAGAGTTAAATAATGCTGGTAAGGCGGTGTTACACATTCTTGCAAGTGATGATGATTATTCTCACTTTGCAGGAGGCCAAAGAAATTCTGTAAAAACTTTTATTGAAAATGCCCCAAATGTTGATTTAAACGTATTTTCAGCTACTGGTGCTACGCCATTATTTTATACATTAAATTATTTAAAACTTAATAAAGCGACTACGTTACTTGAAGCGGGAGCCGCTCCTTATTTGTATGGTTCTAAAGATCGTAACCCATTAGACAAGTTAAAAGAGTTCAAGGATGAAGCTAAAAAACTTGAGGATAGCGGTGCCTTAGCTCCGGAAAAGGCCCAGGAATTGAAAAATAATCTAAGTGCTATAGAAAGCCTTATGGAAAAGGTTGCTCAGGAACAAAAGAAACAAAAATCAGATTCAGGCACAAAAAATTGGGAGGATAAAATTGCAAAAGAAAAAGAGAATAACACTAAATCCCTGATTTAGTGTTATGATTTCTATGTACAAGAAATATTGGCTGGTTGTTGGACTCCATAACAATTAGCCAATATTTCAAATTTTACAATAGAACTCTGTCAAGCGGCTTTACTTCCCCCTGACGCACTCATAAAGCGCCACCGCCGCCGCATTAGAGACATTCAGGCTCTCTACCGCCTCGCTTATCGGCAACCGCACAAGGAAATCGCAGTTTTCGCGGGTAAGCTGGCGCAATCCTTTGCCTTCCGCCCCCATAACCAGTGCAATTTTGCCGGATAAATCAGCGTCGCCGATATTAGTTTTAGTATGACCATCTAGGCCCATGACCCAAAAACCATCTTTTTTCAGCTGTTCAATGGTCCTTGCGAGGTTGGTAACGCGGCATATTGGCACTATTTCTAAAGCACCGGATGCAGTTTTGGCCAAAGTTCCTGATTCAGCAGGGGCGTTATCCTTGGGGAAAATAACGCCGCCAGCGCCAAATGCGGCGCATGAACGCAAGATTGCTCCTACATTATGGGGGTCGGTTACCTGATCAAGAATAACCAGTAGGCGCTCATTAATTATAGCATTAAGGGAAGTGTCAGCAAGAGGTGCAACTTCCAAAACTATGCCTTGATGTACAACATCACGTGAATTAGGAATTAACTTGTCAAAATCTTTATTTTCAACAATCTCTATATTCTTTGGCCTTAGTTTTGCGGGTATATCTGCAATAGAATTTTTTGTTGCAAGTAGCCTTAAAATTTTTCGGTTAGGATTACCAAGCGCTGCAATACACGCATGTTTACCATATAAAAATATGCTAGAATTGCCGCTATTATAAGTGTTTTTTGTTTTTCTTTTCATACGTATTTTCTATATACTCAATATTTAGTAGGTTTTTTTATCTTCAGCCATTGACATATAAAAGAGTATCGACTAGAAAGGCCTCCGCTCTATATCCAAGGTGTGTAGGATACATGCTATTTTTAGTATGTAAATACGCGATGTGAGTAGATGTTACGGAAGGGTGGCCGAGTGGTTAATGGCAGCAGACTGTAAATCTGCCCGCGCGAGCGTACACAGGTTCGAATCCTGTCCCTTCCACCACTAATTGGGTGGAGAAGTGAAAAGGAATTTGCGGGTGTAGCATAGTGGTAATGCTCCAGCCTTCCAAGCTGATTATGAGGGTTCGATTCCCTTCACCCGCTCCACGCTTCGCAAAATTGAGGCGTAAGCGGATAAAAAAATTAAGAATATAGCGTTACTGCACATAAGTGTTGTTGCGCTGCAAAATAAAAGATTAACAACTGTTAGGAGTTTTTAAAATGGGTAAGGCAAAATTTGAGCGTAATAAGCCGCACTGTAATATTGGTACGATTGGTCACGTTGACCACGGTAAGACGTCACTTACAGCAGCAATAACGAAGTTTTTCGGAGAGTATACGCCATACGACCAGATTGATAAGGCTCCTGAAGAGCGTGAGCGTGGTATTACGATATCTACAGCGCACGTTGAGTATGAAAGCGGCAACCGTCACTATGCACACGTTGACTGCCCAGGGCACGCTGACTACGTAAAAAACATGATCACTGGAGCTGCGCAGATGGATGGAGCGATCCTTGTGGTTTCTGCAGCTGATGGCCCTATGCCACAGACGCGTGAGCACATTCTGCTGGCACGTCAGGTTGGTGTACCGTCGCTGGTGGTATTCCTGAATAAAGTTGACATGGTTGATGACCCGGAACTGTTGGAATTGGTTGAGATGGAGGTTCGTGAACTGCTATCTTCATACGATTTCCCTGGTGATGATATTCCAATCATAAAAGGATCTGCACTTTGCGCTCTGGAAGGCAAAAACCCGGAATTGGGCGAAAATGCGGTGCGTGCTTTGATTGAAGCAGTTGATACATATATTCCTCAGCCTGACCGTCCGATTGATGGTGCATTCCTGATGCCAATTGAGGATGTGTTCTCAATTTCTGGTCGTGGTACAGTAGTAACTGGCCGTATCGAGCGCGGAATTGTGAAGGTTGGTGAAGAGATCGAGATTGTAGGTATTAAAGCTACACAGAAGACTACTTGTACTGGTGTTGAAATGTTCAGGAAATTGCTGGATGAGGGCCGTGCAGGTGATAACGTTGGTGTGTTACTGCGTGGAACTAAGCGTGAAGATGTTGAGCGTGGCCAAGTGCTTGCGAAGCCTGGTTCGATCAACCCGCACACAACGTTTGAAGCTGAAGTATACGTACTTAGTAAAGAAGAGGGTGGTCGTCATACGCCATTCTTCGGCAACTACCGTCCACAATTTTACTTCCGTACAACAGACGTAACTGGAAATGTTGCTCTGCCAGAGGGTGTAGAGATGGTAATGCCTGGTGATAATACTAAGCTGACAGTAACTTTAATTGCCCCAATTGCGATGGACGAAGGCTTGCGTTTCGCTATCCGTGAAGGCGGCAGAACTGTTGGCGCAGGCGTTGTTGCAAAGGTTTTGAAATAATA
>JAJONM010000033.1 GCA_021323415.1 Rickettsiaceae bacterium | reverse complement strand
GCGGTTAATATCGCGCAAGGTATTATCGCCCTTAATACGGTATGAACCGTCTTTCAGCTTTTTAATACCGAGCGAAACGCTATTGTGCTCGTCATCAATGTGCCCAACTATTTCCTCTAAAATATCTTCCAATGTTATCAGACCAACTAGCATTCCATACTCATCTACCACCAGCGCCATGTGGTTCCTTTTCTCACGGAACTGGAACAGTTGGTTGCTAAGCGAGTTAGTTTCCGGCACAAACCATGGTTTTAGACCATAATGGCACACGGGTAAAGCGACTATCTAACACCTTAGTTACAATATCAGTAGCTGGCTGATTAATATCTATAGAATAGATATTTTTTCGGTGCACCATCACCTCTTCAACTTCCGTATCAGATAAATCAAGGATACTACGTAACATATCCTTATCACGTTTAACTACCTTGCCTTCGTGGTGGTGTAATTCAATCGCACCGCGTAGCTCGTCCATTGGCGAAAGCACACTTGCAGACTTCTTCTTAAGCCGCATAACAACCATTATGACATCTACAGTAAATTGAACAGCCCGGGAAATAGGAAATAGGATTTTTATCAGTATATTAAGCGACGGCGCAACATTCATTGCTACTTTTTCTGCATTATAAAACGCATAGGTCTTAGGGAGAACCTCAGCAAATACAAGGATCAGAACAGTCATCAGCACCGATGAAACTATTACCCCTTGCTCCTCACCTAAATAACCGATAGCAACACTGGTGGCCAGCGATGAAGCAAGAATATTTACCGCGTTATTGCCAAGTAAAAGCGTACCTATCAGGCGCTCTTTATCAGCGCGCAGACGCGAAACAATAGCAGCTCTTTTGTCACCGGCAGTTTTTAATCTATGAATTCGCGCGCGGGATGCTGCTGTAAGGCCAGTCTCAGCTGCTGAAAAATATGCCGATGCTAAAATAAGGACAATAACAACTACGAGAAGTACTAAATAGGGTTCCATTATATACAATATATTATGAAATAAAGGATTCTATAGTAGCGAAAATACAATTTTCCGCAATGTCTTTTTTTATAAACGACTGACCTATGCCATTTGCCAGTATAAATACCATTTTGCCATCGCTTACTTTCTTATCGTGCTTCATTATTTTCATCAGCTCCTGGGCATCCCATTTACTTGCGATGTCACTAGTAGAAACAGGAAGTCCTGCTTTAGTCAAATGCTCCCTAACCTTTTCTACATCACTCTGGCTGGCAAACTCAAGGTTATGCGAAAGATGGAATGCAAACACCATACCCACGGCCACCGCTTCACCGTGCACTAACTTACCGTCATAGCCCATCTGCTGTTCAAGCGCATGACCAAAAGTATGCCCAAGGTTAAGCAGCGCACGTGCGCCACCTTCCCTTTCATCCTGTGCCACTATATCAGCTTTTGCCTTGCAGCTTTTTGCGATGATATATTTTAGCGCAGATGTATCTTTTGCCTTTATTTTATCGAGGTTAGTCTCAAGGTAATCAAAAAACTCAGCATCGTTAATCAGGCCGTATTTTACAACTTCAGCATAGCCGGCTAAAAATTCCCGCTCCGACAGGGTTTGCAAAGTATCAATATCTGCCAGCACTAGTTTAGGCTGATAAAAACTACCTATCAGATTTTTACCGAATTTGTTATTAATCCCAGTTTTACCGCCTACTGAACTATCTACTTGCGAAAGAAGCGTGGTTGGAATCTGGATGAAGTTTATCCCTCGCAGTAAAATACTAGCTGCAAACCCCGTTAAATCACCAATTACGCCACCACCTAAGGCAATTAGCAACGTGTTTCTATCAGGGGCGCATATGCCATAAATTTTATTAAGCAAGTCTTCAAGCTGACCAAAACTCTTGGTTTTCTCGCCCGATGGCAAAGTGATAACACCCGCAAGCCTATCTATTTTTGATACCTGCCCGACAAATTTTTGTGGGATATTTTCGTCAGTTACAATAATTGCATTCGAATATTTTATTGCACCAATGTATTTTGCAGCATCTTTTAGCAAGCCATCGCCTATAACGATATCATAACTCCTATCACCTAAATCAACTTTAACTATTTCAGGAGTTCCCATTTTTCTTCCTCAGTTCCTCTATTATCCTGTTTACCACCAATTCATGCTCGCCGCTTGAGCTATCAACCGTTATGTCGGCCAATGCATAAACCGGTGCACGTTTATCAATTAACTCCCTTAAAATACTAGCTTTATCACCTTTTTCAAGCAAAGGACGGGTATTTTTCCGCGATACTCGCTCCAAAAGCACTTCAAAATCCGCGGTGATACATATCGAATCCGCCAGCTTTTTAACCAAATTACGGATTTCTTCACTCATAAACGCACCGCCACCGGTAGCCAGCACACATAATTTGCTATTTAAAATATCTGCAATTGTATCTTTCTCACATTGCCTGAAATAGGCCTCCCCATGATTTTCAAATATTTCAGAAATTGCTATGCCTTCATTTTTTTCAATTTCCTGGTCAAGGTCAATAAACGGTACTTCCAGCTTCATGGCAAGGCGGGAACCTATCGCAGATTTACCGCATCCCATCATGCCGACTAAAACTATCGATCTTCTTAAACTTAATGGTATTTCTTCAGTCATTTTGCTATACTTGCTGATTTGTGTTAAAATGACTATAATATTCCTTGAAATGATGATGGCGGAGCGAGGTTCGGCCAAGAATACCATTGCAGCTTACCAGCGCGACCTCGAGGAATTTACCGTGTTTATCACCAGACGGGAAAAATCGGTTTTAGAGGTTGAAACTGAGGATATACGGGCATTTTTCAAAACTTTGGCCACCGCAAAATTATCAGCTAAAAGCATTGCCAGAAAACTCTCCAGCATCAAGCAGTTTTACAAATTCCTCTGCACTGAAGATTTAATGCAGGATAACCCAAGCCTGGCCCTCGAAAGCCCAAAACAGGCAAAATCGCTCCCTAAATATCTAAGCGAAACAGAAATTACAGCTTTAATTAACACCGCCTATATGGATAAAAGTATTGAGGGCATAAGGCTGGTAGCCCTGCTGGAAGTGCTTTATGCCTCAGGCATGCGCGTTTCGGAGCTGGTTAGCCTTAAAATAACAGGCTCAAAAATAACTGATAAAAACTATCTGATAATTAAAGGTAAAGGCAATAAGGAACGCCTAGTTCCGCTTAACCAGTCCGCGCTTAAAGCACTGCAAAACTACCTGCCACTGCGCGACCATTTCTTCACTTTACATAATAGGGAGTGGCTATTTCCTTCCTCATCAAAGGAAGGCCACTTAACCCGTCAACGCCTTCATCAATTGCTAAAGGAACTGGCGCTTGCTGCCACTGGCGCTTGCTGCCAATATCGATCCTGACCGCGTATCACCGCACGTAGTAAGGCACTCATTTGCCAGCCATTTGCTAAATAATGGGGCTGATTTGCGCACATTGCAGGAACTCCTTGGGCATTCGGATATTTCGACCACCGAAATTTACACCCATATTCTGGATGAGAAAAAGAAAAAATTGGTGCTGGAGAAGCATCCGTTGGCTATTGCTTAAAGTATAACACAGGAGGAGTCACGACAAGATTTAGAACAACGTTCTTTCCATGGTTTTGGTTGTTTTGGCAATTCGTCTTTCTCTAGTTTTTGTGGAGTTGCCTTAGAAAGATAATTTCTTTTGGACTCTACAAAATTCACACCAGGTAAGTCATTTCTTAGCTGTCTCTTTTCAGCATCTGTCCAACCCAATTCTGACAGGTCGTCGATAAGAAAAACAGAGCGTTGTTTTATAATACACTCCGATTGAACCGAATCAATAAGGTGATTAGAGATGGCTGGCAACTCTGTAATTTTTTGCTCTCTGTTTATTGGTTGTTTTCCTTGTTTCATAATAACTCCAACTAATTAACTTTTAGAAATTTACTTTCCAACACACATCATGTCAATTTATAATTACATTTTATATATCTATAGGTGACAATCCCCCCCTAACCCACTATATTACCTCCAACCAGAGGCAATATGACAAAATTCCTATTAAAAAACCATTATTATGACGTAGTAGTAGTCGGCGCAGGCGGCGCAGGCCTTATGGCTACTGTCCATGCGGCAAAAAAAGGCTTATCCACCGCCTGCATCAGCAAGGTTGACCCAACGCGTAGCCACACAGTCGCGGCCAAAGGCGGCATCAACGCTGCGCTTGGCAATGTCACAAAAGATGATTGGCGCTGGCATATGTATGATACCGTGCGCGGTGCTGATTGGCTGGGTGATCAGGATGCAATCGAATATATGTGCAAAAACGCTGCCGCTGCCATACGTGAGCTAGAGCATATGGGCGTGCCATTCTCCCGCCTTGATAATGGAAAGTTATACCAGCGCGTATATGGAGGCCAATCATCTGAATTTGGCAAAGGCACTGCCCCGCACAGAGCTTGCGCGGTGGCTGACCGAACGGGACATGCAATCCTTCATACACTCTACCAACAATCCTTAAAAAATGGTGCGAAGTTCTTTGTCGACCACTTTGCGCTTGATTTGATAATGGATAAGGGCCAGTGCCGCGGTGTTACCACATGGGATATGGATACGGGGCAGATCAATATTTTCCGCGCACATGTAGTAATCATAGCCACAGGTGGTTATGGCCAGGCATTTGAAACCACTACCTCATCGAGCATCTGCACAGGCGATGGCAATGCCATGGTCTTACGCGCCGGATTGCCACTGCAAGATATGGAATTTATCCAATTCCACCCAACAGGGCTTTACAATGGGGGATTCCTAATAAGTGAAGCCGCTAGAAGTGAAGGTGCATATCTTATAAACTCGGATGGTGAACGCTTTATGGAGCGCTATGCCCCTAAATACCTGGACCTAGCACCCCGTGATGTAATCGCCCGCGCGATGGCTACCGAAATACATGAGAAACGCGGTGTGGGTGAGAAAAAAGACCATCTGCTTTTATGCTTACAGCATATCGATAGCGAAATAATAAAAAAGAAACTGCCATCAGTTTATGAAACCACCACTACTTTTGCTAAAGTCGACCCAACAAAGCAGCCGATACCAGTTACCCCATCAGTGCATTACACCATGGGTGGCATACCAACCAACCGCTTTTGCGAAGTGATTTCAGATGGCAATGATACAGTACCTGGGCTTATGGCAATTGGCGAGGCGGCCTGTGTGTCAGTGCATGGTGCAAACCGTTTGGGCTGCAATTCACTGCTTGATATTATCGTGTTTGGTAAAGCATCAATAGATAGGGCGGCAGAACTTATTACCCCCGGCACTAGGCATAAAACATTAGATAAGCCAGAAAATACAAGCATATCACGGTTAAATAAATTACTGGAAAACAACGGGAACCAATTAGCTCACAGCTTACAAACCGAACTAAAATCCACGATGTCGTATTACGCCGGGATGTTCAGGACTCCGGATTTATTAGAAAGCGGGCAGAAGAAAGTGATAGGCATAATCGACCAGCTAAAAAATATCAACCTGCATGATAAATCACTTATCTGGAACAACGCATTGCTGGACGCATTGGAACTGGAAAACCTGGCGCTACAGGGACTGGCGACTATAGAATCAGCACTAAACCGCAAGGAAAGCCGAGGCAGCCACTTCCGCGAAGATTACCCCGAGCGCAATGACAAAAAATGGCTAAAGCATAGTCTTGTGTGGTACAAGAATGGCAAAACAAAGCTTTCTGACCGTAAAGTATGTATGGAGCCAGTGGAGGTAGAGTCGGTTCTGCCGGAGAGGAGGAGGTATTAAAGTGAGGAAATTGCGCTGTTTGAGTTAACAGAAAATTCTGGGGGAGTCCCTTCTCCCGTGGGGAGAAGGTTAGGATGAGGGGGCGAAGGTAGAACCAAGAAAGTAGTATCTAGGAAATTAGGAAAGAAATTTTCTTAAATTCTTAGTTCCGAAGTTCTTAATTCTTTCTTCGCCCCCTCACCCCTCCTCTCCCCACGGGAGAGGGGGCGCTAGAATCAATGCCATAAACTTATAAAAAATATTACCTATTGTAGTTTTACTTGCAAAATTTTATGTTAGTTTGTCGTAATTCTTAAAATACAGTAACATGAAAAAAAACCGTAAAGCTAAGTTAAAGAAAAAATTAAAAGCCGCAAAGTCGAAACTTATAACTTCTGTGGTGTTATCTGGCACTATTTTGCTTGCAATCGGAACTTACCTATTCATAAAAAGTGACCCACTTACCCAAAAAGATATGCCTGTGCGTGAGCAGATAGTGGCTTATGTGAAAGAAAAGCAAGCCAGCAATTCAAGTATTAATCTGGCAGAAAAATTCGGCACTAATTATAGTAAAATGAATCTCTCCGGGGTTAATTTAAGCGGCGTGAACCTGTCCGGTGCCGATCTTTCATACGCCAACCTGCGCGGAGCAACCTTAGAAGGCAGCAACTTAGAAGGCGCAAATTTAAAATACGCCAACCTGGAACGCGTTAACCTTATTGGGGCAAACCTGACAAAAACTAATTTATCTTATACTAATTTAGATAAATCAAATTTTGAAGGCAATGAATTAAAGGAAACAAATTTATCATACGCAATCCTTAAAAATTCTAACCTTAAAAAAACAATCATAAAAAATATTGATTTATCTTACGCAGATTTAAGCGGCGCTCACCTTTTTGGTGCTAACCTTGAAGGATCAAACCTTGAAGGAGTAGACCTCACCAGATCTGACATGCGCGAGGCAAATCTATCAAAAGCCAGCATGTTAGGTGTAGATATGGATTCTGCCGATATGAAACTTGCTATATTACAAGAAACTAACCTTGAAGGCGCGTTTATGCAGCATGTCAGCCTAGATGGCGGCAATCTTTCCGGCAGTTACATGAAGGGGGTCAATTTACAACGCTCCAGCCTGCAGAATACTAATCTTAGCAACTGCATTTTGAATGAAACAAACTTTACTGATGCTAATCTTTGGCAGACAAATTTTGAAGGTGCTATTCTCGATAAAGCTAATTTCTCGGAAAGCCAATTATGGGATGCAAAATTTATTAAGGCAAAAGTAGTTGAAGCTAACTTCTATCGTGCTAATTTAGAAGGCGCTGATTTTACTGAAGCCAGCCTTCAATACAGTAATTTCAAAGGCGCTACACTGGATGGAACAATTCTGGTTAATGCCGATCTGCATTTTGCCGACCTAAAAGGTGCAAGCCTAAAAGGTGCTAACTTGCAAAATGCCAATTTAAGCGAAGCCGTACTTAAATCTACCAACCTTAATAATGCAGATTTTACCAACGCCAACCTTACAAATACCAGCATTGATGATGCATCTGTGCAGGGTACGAAATTTATCAATACGATTGGGCTGAAGCATTAAATTAGTTGAATTTCAAATTGCACTACATTTATAAATTGAACATCTACTATAACTATGTTACTTTTGAATCCGTAATTTACGAAAAAATACGGCATCCAAATGGCTACGAATAATAAAAATTTTTCCAGAGCTAACAGTACCTCAACAATGCTGCAATTACTAACCATCTTACTATCCGCTGCTGGTATTGCATTTAGCGTCAGAAATTATGTTTTTATGAAAGGCTTCCTGGGCGAGGTAGAAAGCAAAATACTACTTGATAACCTCTGGATCCAAATTGATGCCGTAATAGTTATTAACGCCATTGTTTGCTTTATAATTTATAATATCTATACCAAGAAAATTAACCGACTAAGGCACTCTGTACACCTCCTTACCGAAAGTAATTACAGCGCAGAAATTCCTTTTACTTCAGAAAATAGCGAGCTGGGCGGTATGGCATTCCAAATAAAATCCCTAAAAGAAAAACTGCTCAGGCTAGAGGATTCTAAAAAGGATATAGAAGTAAAAAGCAGAGAAGAAAAAAGGAAACTGGTCAGCAATTTATCAGAGCAACTGGGTACAAAAATAACCAATATAGTTAATACCATTAATTCTTCAGCTGCTAAAGGAACATCCCATACTTCAGAACTTTCAGAACAACAAAATAACAACATAAAAAACATTACCGAAGGTTCACAATATGCCAATGACAATGTGAGCGCAGCAGCAACTGCTACTACAACGATCTATTCTTATATTAAGGAAATACAGCAGCAAATAGCAAAGTCTTCTGATATTACCAAAACCGCCGCCAAAAAATCCGAAGAAGCCTCTAATAAAGTTTCCTCACTTTCTTTGTGTTCAGAGAAAATAGGCGCAGTAATCAGTATAATTAATTCGCTATCCGAACAAATAAACCTGTTATCTATCAATGCTACCATTGAAGCCGCACGCGCAGGCGATGCAGGTAAAGGCTTTGCAATTGTAGCCTCTGAAATAAAAAATCTTGCCACCCATACAGCAAAAGCAACCGAACAGATTTACTCTGCTATTACCAGCATTCAATCTGAAACCAGTACCTCTATTTCTTCAGTGCAGGAGATTAACAG
Source organism: Rickettsiaceae bacterium (assembly GCA_021323415.1). Taxonomy (GTDB): domain Bacteria; phylum Pseudomonadota; class Alphaproteobacteria; order Rickettsiales; family UBA6187; genus JAJONM01. The sequence continues at coordinate 12,700 of JAJONM010000033.1, read as the reverse complement.
CTCTATCAGGGAAATTGAATTTATTGCAGCTTCAATAATAAATGCTTTGGAAAAGCAAAGCTTCCTGGCACAAAACTTAACAAAAAATGTAGAAGAAGCAGCAAATAGCACTAGTAAAATTAGCAATAACATTATTGAGCTAAAATCATCTGTAATAAATAGCCAGCCGGCTAATGATATACAGGAGTGCTATTCAAAGCTGATAAACGAATCTGAATCGCTTTCAGAAGAAATAAATAAGTTGATTAGCAATATACAGGAAAATGCTTAATTAAAGAACAACAAACTCCGTCATGTTCTAAAGGTTATATAATTCAATTACAAAGAGCTAGTACTTACTAATTAAATGTTTGGTCTATCCACTAGCGTCATGCTGAATTTATTTCAGCATCCAGCTATCAATGCAAACAAGACTTTGCTCTTTTATTGCGAGACTAACAATAAAATGAAACTACCAAATACCTTGAACCCTGGACCCTGAAATAGATTCAGGGTGACGCTAGCATTGAGGTCGTAACTTAATATCGATAGGGGTTTGCCTAGGCATTAAATATAGCATTTTCTACTCAGGCAGCTGTAACCCAATCTGGCTATAAATGCTTGAACTCTCTACCCAGTTTTCGCGTACCTTTACAAATAACTTCAGGTTTACTTTACACTCAAGCAGCTTCTCCAGTTCCCTACGGGAGGCCGTACCTATATGTTTTATCATCTCGCCGCCACGCCCGAGTACAATGCCCTTCTGCCCTTCTTTACGCACATATATCACCTGGCTGATAGAAACTTCGCCGTTCTTTTTTTCTTCCCATTTTTCGGTTTCTACCGCAATGGAGTATGGCAATTCTTGCTGCAATTTCATGAAGATTTTTTCGCGCGTAATCTCTGCTGCAAAGAATTTAACCGGAGCTTCCATAATCTGGTCTTCCGGGAACATCCACTGCCCAACAGGAGCCAGTTTAGCATAATATTCGCGTAAACTTTTAACCCCATCACCTTTTAAGGCAGATACCATAAACGTATCGGTAAAAATGCCATGGCTATTTAGTTCCTGCGCAAGGGCAAGAAGGTCTTCGCGCTTAATTAAATCGATTTTATTAAGGATAAGCGCAAGCTTCTTTTCCTGTTTTTTTAGCGATTCAACTATATTGCTCGTATCTTTACATATCCCTTTCCTGGAATCGATAAGTAAAGCAGTAAAATCAGCCTCCCCTACCCTGCGCCAGGCTTCTTGTACGATAGCCTTTTCAAGTGTTTCTTTTGGAGAAAACACTCCCGGGGTATCAACAAATACAAGCTGGGTATCTCCTTCCATACAAATACCTTTCACACTCGCGCGCGTGGTTTGTACTTTCGGTGACACGATAGTTACTTTAGTACCAATTAACTGGTTTACTAACGTTGATTTACCAACATTAGGTGCTCCCATTAATGCAATATATGCACATTTATGCTGTTCCATTATTCTCCTTGCGCTATATCCAGCATCTTTTGTGCTGCGTCCATTTCTGCTTTTTTCTTCGACCCGCCAATAGCTTTTACTGGCGCTAATCCTACCACTTCAACTTCAACCTCAAACTCAGGGTCATGCGATGGTCCTTTACTATTTACTGTAGTATATTTAGGTATGGGAAGCCCACGGCCTTGCGCCCATTCCTGCAATGCGGTTTTAGCATCTTTTGGTGGTTCTTTCATGTCTTCCAGCAAGGCAGCCCAGTGCTTTGCAATGAAATCCTTTGCAGCCGCTAGCCCACCATCTAAATAAACAGCGCCAATCAGTGCTTCCATAGTGTTTTCCATATTGCTGGAATTATCACGGCCACCCATAAATTCTTCGCCTTGCGTCATCTTGATAAACCGACCAATACCAAGCTGCATAGCAACTTTTGCCACCGACTCACCCCGCACTAACCCAGCTTGCCTTTTCGCCAGATGCCCTTCTTTTTCTTCCGGATATTTGTTGATTAAAAGCTCAGCGATAACCAGCCCCAGCACCCCATCGCCTAAGAACTCCAGGCGCTCATAGTTAAACAAGTTTTTGCTGGTTTCCTGCTGCGATATGCTAGGATGCGTCAGTGCTTCTTCCATTAATTTTTTATTCTGGAAAACATAGCCAAGAGAAGCTTCAATTTGCTCCATTGCCATCCTCTTTATAAGTTATAAATGTGAAGAAGCGGCTAAACCTTAAGCTATCAAACCAGTCCCAGAACTTAAACACCGAGGTTTTTGATGAAAAGAATATCCATTTTGCTGGCCCAAGTAAATTTTCCTCTGGTACATAACCAACTTTCTCAAGCACTCGGCTATCTTGCGAATTATCGCGGTTATCACCCATAAAGAAATAATGGCCGGTCGGCACTTCATAAACATCAGTATTATCTAAGGAACCTTTTGATTCCTGATCTAACACCAGATATGAAACACCATTTGGTAAGGTCTCTACAAATTGCGGAATATCAACCACATTACCATCCTGGTCCTGATCTTTGAAATTACCTATACGCTTCTTTTGTACCTGCTCACCATTGATAATGAGAACACCATTTTTCATCTGTATTTTATCGCCCGGTAGACCAATCAACCTTTTAATGTAATTTGTGCTATTATCAGTCGGTAATTTAAAAACTACCACATCACCGCGTTTTGGTTCATGTTTTGCGATACGACCTTCAAACAAAGGTAAACCAAGGGGAAGAGAGTATTTGCTATAACCATAAGAATATTTGGTTACAAATACATAATCGCCAACTAGTAGTGTGGATTTCATCGAACCTGATGGTATGTAAAACGGCTCAAATACAAAACTGCGAAATACCAGTGCCAACAAAATAGCTATAACGAGCGACCTTGCTATCTCACCAAAACTTTCTTTTTCCTTTTGTTTAGTCATATTATCCTCTTGAGTAGGGATTTACCTGTCATTTCACTAGGTTGTGGCAGCCCCATAATTTCCAGTATGCTAGGAGCAATATCGCACAATCTTCCATCATTTAAACAATAATTGGAAGCAATTTTACCTGCAAATATGAGCGGCACAGGGTTAGTTGTATGCGCTGTGTGTGGCTGGCCACTATCACCATCGCACATCTGCTCTGAATTTCCGTGATCAGCAGTAATCAATATCACACCGCCCTTTTCATTTATCGCTTCAACTACACGCTTTAGGCTTTTATCTATTGCTTCAACTGCCTGCATTGCTGCCAACTGCACTCCAGTATGCCCTACCATATCAGTATTAGCATAATTTACCACGAGCAGGTCATATTTATCTGACTTTATTGCACTGACCAGCTCATCGGTAACCTTAAAGGCAGACATCTCTGGCAGTTCATCATAAGTGGCTACCTTAGGCGATGGCACTAATATACGGTCTTCTCGTTCAAATTTCTCTTCACGCCCGCCGTTGAAGAAAAACGTAACATGGGCATATTTCTCAGTTTCGGCTATTTTAAATTGGGCCAGGCCATTATTGGCAATTATTTCACCTAGTATTCCGCTTAAATCATCCGATTTATATATCGATCCTACAAATTTATTGAGCTGCTCAGAATACTCTACCGCTCCAAGCAAACCGCTAAAGCTAACCAGTTTCTTACGGGCAAACCCGGAGAATTCCGGATCAACCAATGCGGTTAATATCTGACGCGCCCTATCCGCCCTGAAATTAGCCATTAGCACGCCATCGCCATCATTCATGCCACTATACCCTGGTACTACCATTGGCTTTACGAATTCATCAAACACATTTTCTTTGTAACCAGCTTCAATAGCTGATTCAAACAATGAAACAGAAGACCCAATGCCAGAGACCATTGCATCATAAGCAAGTTCTACTCTATCCCAGCGGTTATCGCGGTCCATAGCATAATAACGGCCTGCCGCCGTTACAATCTCTACATCATAGCCTTTTACATCTGAGCGGAATTTCTTAAGATACTCTATAGTGCTTGCAGGCGGCACATCACGCCCGTCTAAAAATGCATGTACCTTTACGCTAATACCGGCATCTGCCACAATTTTAGCCAATGCAGACATATGGCTTTGGTGCGAATGAACGCCACCTGGCGATAAAAGACCAAGAAGATGGCACACACCACCTGATTTTTTGATTCCTTCAATAAACTTTGCAAGCTCAGGATCTTTTGCTAAAGAGCCATTTTCTATGGCTAAATCAATCTTAGGCAGGCTTTGCATAATCACACGGCCAGAACCAATATTCATATGCCCCACTTCAGAATTACCCATTTGGCCTTCCGGCAAGCCTACAGCAAGGCCTGAGGTCTCCAAAAGCGAATGCGGGTTATTTTTAACCAACTCATCTAAAAACGGAGTATTTGCTTGGGTTATGGCATTATCAGGCGCATCTTCCCTATGCCCCCAGCCGTCTAATATACATAATACAACTGGTTTTGGTCTGTTCTGAATATTTGACATCTACTATCCTATAGTTTTTGGCTATGTTATAGTAGATATTTATACAGGATGCAACCTAAGTAGATTGATAATATTAGTTCTATTACTAGGAAATCAGGCTATTCTCCCATCACATTAACCCCAAAACGCTCTAAAGCTGCCTTAAGTTCTTCATCGTCAACATCAGCTAACTTATCTCGTAAATCCTGCAATTTATCTTCTGGAAGCTTACGCTTTGGTGGCGCTTGCTCAATTTCCTTTCGTACAGCTAATTTTTGGGTAATTTTTATTCTGGCGATTGCCCTATAACCAAAATATGTAGCGATTTTCTCAAGTATTACAGGCTCGGTGTAGGTCAGCTCCATAGCCATACCGCTATCGAAAACATCTACATGCAAAATACCTTCCGTTTTTTTGTCTTTTGCAAAAACTAGTTTACGTGGAGAACTATGCTTACTAACGCTATCGCCAACAATAAGATGCCAATCGGTAATCAGTTTAGTTCCAACAAATCCACGCTTAGCAAATAACGGGTTGGTAACATTATTAAGCGTTCTTGATAACGATCTTGGTCCTTTGGTAAAATGTATATTTCCTGATGATTCGGACATAACTAAAACAAATGCTTAAACTCAGCCACAACTGCTTTATAAACGTCCTTTTTAAAAGGCACTATAACTTCAGGCAGCAAATCAATATCCACCCACTTCCACTGTGAAAACTCAGGATGATCAGTTTTTATATTAATATCTGTATCCTCGCCTAAAAAACGCAAAACAAACCATTTTTGTTTCTGGCCGCGGTATTTACCCTTCCATAACTTAGGAACAAGATCAACCGGCAGGTCATAGTAATGCCAGTCTTTGCTTTCTGCGACTATTTCAACTTTACGTGTTCCTGCTTCTTCATACAACTCACGCAAGGCAGCAACTTCAAAATTCTCACCATCATCCACACCACCTTGCGGCATTTGCCAGGCTTCAGCTGTATTATCTATTCTTTTTCCTACAAAAACCTTGTTATCCTTATTAACAAGCATCATGCCTACACACAAACGGTATGGCAGGCTCTTAACATCTTTCAATTCAAACCCCTATTTATCTATAAAATCCTTACCAAGCAGCAACGATACAGGAGCAAATCTGAATCCCCTTTTATCCGCCTCTGGTAACCAACGCTCCAACATCCTGATAGTAATCGGATATGGATGCGTCATAACTACAGCATAACCACGTGTTTTGGCAATACTCTCAACTTCTGCAAGTTTTTTATTAATAGCATCCTCCGATATCTCATCGTCAAGTAGCGCATCATTAACCAGGATTGGATACGCCATTGATTCGGCTACCTGTATCAAAGAAAAATCCGAGTAGCCGCCGCCATATATAAAGTATTTACGCTGCTGCTTTAAGCTCTCAAGTACTGGCTTTACACTATTTACCACATGAGTGAAAACCTCTTCATTTTCAGAATAAACAGCCTCATAACCTTTTACTAAAGATAATAACATTTTTAAGCGTGTTATATTTTCTTCTTTCTCAACTTTAGTTATCAAGGCATACGGGCCTGGGTCATTGATTTCAAAGTCTTTCGTTTCCATAGGAATGTTTAATATAAACTCATGCCCAGAAGCCTTTGCTTTTTCAACCCATTTTTCAATCGAAGGAGAATAAGGCGAAAATCCCAGGGTTACATCTTTCGGTAAATCAATAGCATCCTCAGTAGTCGACGAGCTAAGCCCCAGCCCTTTTACTATCACTACTATAACAGGCTTATCGCCAAGCTCCTTTACCGATACTTTTTTAGCTTCCAGCGTAGTACCCGAACCATCCTGTATAAAGGCATCCAGCACATCCTGCGGTAATGGCGGACCTATAAAATCTGTCTTCGTCCAGGCTAAATCGGAAGGAGCTTTATTTTCTTCTGTTACAGGAGTAGCCGCAACAGCGCCAGCAGATAGAGTAGCGTCCTCTGGGGCAGGAGAAGTTGCGTCTGTAGGGTTTGCAGCAACATCTGTAGAAGCAGTAGCATCAGTACTAGTAGTAGTGGCCGCAGCCTGTGTTGCATCAGTTTTCTTAGAACTGACTATCTTCCCTTTTATTTCGTTCGTGGCAAGATCGATTTCTAAACGCTGGCCAGAAGACAAAGCCGCTTCAATTCTGGCATCCTGCCCTAAAAACAATTTAGAAATAACAAGAGAAAAAAACGCAAGACCAAGTGCTATAGTAACTATAATAGAAAGCTTGGAAAGCCAAAGCTTTATGCTACTAAACTTAGGTAATAATTTGCTTATAAACTTCATAATTAATGAGGTAATTCGTTTTATAATTATACCCCGTGATCACAATCACAGGGCATAAGACACTAAACTATAAGCAAAAAAAGCTTATTTATTGCGGCTTGCTATCCTTGCCTTTGCCGAAAATATTTATTCCTCTTAGCATATCAATAGCACGGCCTAACTGGTAGTCACGAGCATAGACAGCCTCAATAGGTTCATTTGTATTTACTTCTTGTATACCATCGACTTCCTTAGTTCCTGATTTTTTATCATCAGCTTTCTTAGCCTTATCATCAGCCTTTTTGTCTGTAACTACGGTATTATTCTCAGCCCCATCATTATTTTTCAGATGTTTACGTAAGCTTGCTTCAGAAGTAAACTTGTTATTTGTCTTAAGTGGCTCAAGTTTAGCCTGCTCAACTACAATATCAGGCTCAATACCTTCAGCCTGTATCGAACGACCAGAAGGAGTAAAGTATCTTGAAGTTGTAAGCCTCATAGCACCTTTGCTGGCAGATAGAGGAATAACAGTTTGCACAGAACCTTTACCGAAAGATTTTGTTCCGATAATTACTGCACGTTTATGATCCTGAAGAGCGCCAGCTACAATTTCTGAAGCAGAAGCTGACCCACCATTAATCAGTACAACAATTGGAAGACCACCAATAATATCACCCGATGTCGCATTAAATCTCTTATTGCTATCAGGGATACGGCCACCTGTTGAAACTATTTCACCTTTTTCAAGGAACAAATCAGAAACCTCAATCGCCTGATCTAAAAGACCACCAGGGTTGTTCCTTAAATCCAGCACCAGACCTTTAAATTTATCGCTACCTATATTCTTCCTTATAGCAACCAGCTCCTTTTCAAGGCTTTCAGCTGTTTGCTCTGAGAAAGACGTAATCCTTATATAAGCCACATCATTTTCCTGACGCGCGCGCACTGATTTAATTTTTATCACAGCACGTTTCATTGCAAAAATTAACGGCTCATTCTCACCTTCACGTAAGACCGTAAGCTCAATTTTTGTACCAGGCTTACCACGCATCTTTTCAACAGCCTCGCTCAGGCTAGTACCCATTACCGCTTCGCCATCAATCTTGCTGATAAAATCACCTGCATGCAAACCTGCATGGAACGCCGGAGTATCATCAATTGGCGACACAACTTTTACTAACCCATTTTCCATTGTAACTTCAATACCAAGGCCACCAAACTCACCTTTAGTCTGGATTTTCATTTCATCAAAAGCTTTCTCATTCAGGTAGCTTGAGTGAGGATCAAGCGACGATAACATACCATTTATTGCCGCCTCAACTAAGTCCTTATCCGATACTTCCTCAACGTAATCACGCTTCACTTTATCAAACACATCGCCAAATAAATCAAGCAAGCGAACTGTTTCCTTACTATCCGTAGCAGCGGCAGCTGGCAAGGCAAATAGCGACACTAAAATGAATATCCTGAGAAACTTTTTATTCATGAATTTTTCCTAACAAAATACTTTTTCGGCAAAAATATGCTGTGTAAAATAACACAACTTTACGATAAACCAACTATAGTCAGTATGCAAATACAATTAACAATACAAGAACTTTTTTCATTATCACCAATTTAAACTTTTTCTTACATTGTTATTAACTTCACTTGTTAAATTTAATTACAATATGTATTAGATATCTTTACACGAAACAGTAAATAAAAAATAATTATGGCCGTTTACACTCAAATTTCCGATTCGCAAATATCAACTTTGTTAGAACAGTATAATATCGGAAAATGTATCGATTTAAAGGCTATCGAACAAGGCATACAAAACTCCAATTATTTTCTTACAACAGAAACTGGTAAATATATATTTACTATTTTTGAACAGCGGTTAGTCAGTGACGACTTATCCTTTTACCTAAACCTAATGGAGCACTTGTCCTCTAAAGATGTTCCCTGCCCTGTTCCTATCAAAACAAGAAGCGGCAATAACCTGATCCAAATCGCAGGCAAGCCATGCAGCATCGTTAGCTTTCTAAACGGAAAAAGTACAAAAAATTTGCGCGCTGAGCACTTGGAAGAACTGGGCAAAAATCTGGCAAAAATGCATATAGCTGCCAGTGATTTCAAAATGAAATGTGAAAATAAATTTTCATTACAAGGCTGGGGCACGTTGTTTAACGCAGTAAAACCTCATGCAGATAAATTAAAGCCCGGGCTTGCAAATGAAATAGAAGACCAGCTTGGTTATTTATCAGTAAATTGGCCCACATCTTTATATAGCGGCATAGTACATGCAGACTTATTCCCGGATAATGTATTTTTTGAACAAGATAAATTAGTCGGCATCATCGATTTTTATTTCGCCTGTAATGACTTCCTTATGTATGATGTTGCAATATGCCTCAATGCCTGGTGCTTTGAAAACAATAAGGACTTTAATATTACCAAGGCACGCAAACTTTTATCTTCCTATAACCAGGTGCGCAAAATCTCTGAAGAGGAATTAAACGCCTTACCTATATTAAGCAGCGGTGCGGCCTTACGTTTCCTTCTCACACGACTATATGACTGGTTTAATCAGGTAGAGGACGCACTGGTAAAACCAAAAGATCCGCTGGAATATCTCAATAAACTACGCTTTCATAACGGGATAAAGTCACATACGGAATATGGGTTGTAGGAAGTGCAAGTGCAAGAATAAGTATAGGAGACTATTGCGGGAATGGGCGGACGGGGTTGGGAAACCCCGTCCGGCACACGGCAAGTGCAAGGAACACTTACGCACCTTTAACAATAAATGGCCTCAGCTTTATTATATTACTTGACTATCCATCCATCCCTTACTTACACTTGCACTTGCACTAACTACTTACACTAACACTAACTATGACCAAAAAAGTAACAATCTACACTGACGGAGCATGTTCAGGTAACCCAGGCCCTGGCGGTTGGGGAGCGGTATTACAATATGGCAAGCACGAAAAAGAAATCTATGGCGGCGAAAAAGAAACTACTAACAACCGCATGGAATTAACCGCAGCCATCCGCGCTATTCAGGCCATAAAAGAACAATGCCAGATCGACATTTACACCGACAGTAATTACGTCAAAGATGGCGTAACCAAATGGATGGCAAACTGGAAAACAAACGGCTGGCGTACTGCCGATAAAAAACCGGTGAAAAATACAGACTTATGGCAGGAGCTAGATATCGCACTTGCTAATCACAAAATTAACTGGCACTGGGTTAAAGGACATTCCGGCCATGAAGGCAACGAACGCGCCGATAAGCTTGCAGTTAAGGGCGCGATGGAGAATAAGCAACCACAGTAATTATCACTATCAAGCCCTCCAAAAACTGTCACCCTGAGCAGAGTGAAACGTAATATCGTGTAACGATATGTAGTGTAACGCAGCCGAAGGGTATGCCACACATTCTTTATTTTGCATACCCTTCGGCTGCGCTTCGTTACGTTTGCTGCGCTAAACTACACTGCACTGCGCTCAGGGTGACAACTTATGTCGTCTATTGCCATTTAAATGCAATAAAAAACCCCGCTTAAGCGGGGTTTTTTGTATTATCTTTAGTTTTCCAACTACTCTGCTTTTTTAGGAGCTTTCTTAGGAGCTGCTTTTTTAGCAGTAGTTTTTTTTACAGCTTTTGGCTCTTTAGCTGGTTTTTCAGCTTTAGCTTTTGCAGCAGCTGCTGCGCGCGGAGATTGTTTTGCAGGTTTCTTGGCTTTTTTCTCTTTTGGAGCAGCACTCGCTTCTTTAGCCGTAACCGCTTTTCTGATTTTTCCTTTTAGCTTTACCGCTTCTTCAGTCAAATCATTGTTATTAGCTGTAAGCAAGAATGGGTCTAATCCGCCATTGTGGTCAACTGAACGTAGCGTTGCAGCTGTAATCCTAAGGCTTACAGTACGACCAAGAATCTGGCTTACCAATGAAATTTTACGCAAATTAGGAGCAAAACGGCGCCTTGTTTTTCTGTTTGAGTGGGAAACATTATTTCCGTAACGCACACCAACACCTGTTAAATCACAACGTTTTGACATTTTTAACCACCTAAATCTTGCTTAAATACTATTTTATCCATTAAGGGAGGGCGATTTATAAACACGTTCAGCACAAAGGTCAAGCAAAATTTAAGCCTTTGTTACCACATCAGCCCCAACTGCCTCATAAACATGGGAAAAACCGTCCTTTGCCAATAATTCTGCCAAACCGACCTTAATTTCCTCAACCAGACCAAAACCTTTATACACAAGGGCTGAATACACCTGAACCAGCGACGCCCCTGCCCTTATTTTGGCGTAAGCATCTTGGGCCGAAAATATTCCTCCCACCCCGATAATTGGTAGCTTACCGCCAGTTAATTGATACATTTCCTTTACCATTTGTGTAGAGAAATTAAACAACGGCCTACCGCTTAGGCCACCAGCTTCATTAGCATACTGGCTTTTAATACCTGTCCTTGCAACCGTTGTATTACTTATAATAAGCCCATCAACACCACGCTTTGTAACAATTTCAGCAATTTCCGCGCGCTGGGTGGAGTTCGTATCTGGGGCAAGCTTTAGCAGCATCGGTATATTCTTCTGATGAAATTTTACCAATTCTTCTTTTTTTGCAAGTAATACCGCCAGGAAATTATCCAACTCATCTTTGTTTTGTAAGTCACGCAAACCGGGAGTATTTGGCGACGATATATTAATCGTTATATAATCACTACAAGCGTAAACACGCTCCATCATATAAATATAGTCAGATACAGCATCCGCACTATCCTTATTCTTACCAATATTTGCGCCAACTATGCCTTGCGTTTTTCGGTTTTGCAGGTTCTGTGCAAAGCATTTAGCGCCTTTATTATTAAATCCAAAACGGTTTATAACGGCCTCATCTTCAGTAAGCCTGAACAATCGCGGCTTTGGGTTGCCTGATTGAGGTTTTGGGGTAACAGTTCCTACTTCAACAAAGCCAAAGCCTTGGGTAAGCAAACCATCAATCGCAAAGCCATTTTTATCAAATCCAGCCGCTAAGCCAACCGGATTATCAAACTCCAGACCAAAAACTTTTGCTGCAAGCGATGGGTACGACTTGCTTTTTGCTTTTGGTAATAACTTATTTTTTAATGCAAATATTGCAAGATTATGCGCCGTTTCAGGGGAAAACTTGTATATAAATGGTTTTATTATCGGGTAATAATCCATAGGCTTTGCCACATCTAAAATTTGATAAGCTTACATATACATGTGTATAGGATTAATCTATAAATATTTTATTTTTGCGTTTTATATACAATATATGGTAGACTACTTTAGCGGTAGTAGTATATAAAAAGCACCTAATTTTTCAATCGGTTTAAGGCTTTTAAAGCGGGTTCTGATAGGTTAGTATGGTATCCATAATACGTAAGTCGAGCGCAGCTCTAGCAGCCGCCATAATTTTCCTGACTTGCCCGGCTTTAGCCGCAGAAAAACCTGCAACAAAAAAACCATCAAAAACCAACCCAGACATTGATATTTTCGATGTAAAAACTCAGGACTTACCAAGCAAACCAGCCAGTAAAGAAGAAGACTTTCCTATGCCGGATTTCAATGATAAAGTCTCAGCTCCATCCAACTTTACTGATGACCTGTTTAACGAAAATACGAGTGATAAACCAACACCACCACCGCCGCCTTCTACAGGAACTGCCGCGCCTGCTAACACCAATACAGCGCCTGGCACAACTGTGCCACCTGCAGCAGATACAACAGCAACACCGTCTGAACCTGCCATACCAGCTGCTAATTTTCAGGATGACTTATTCCCGCCTGAAGCACAACCAAATGCCCCTGCAACAACAGATGCTGCTGCACCAGCTGTAACCGCGACACCTACTACACCTGAAGCACCAGTTCCACCTGCTACCGATAGTGCCGTAACACCAGAAGCTACACCTACTGCTGCTACCACAGCTGAACCTGTACCAGCACCGGCAGCAGTCGAAGCCGCGCCAGAAGCAGTAGC
>JAJONM010000102.1 GCA_021323415.1 Rickettsiaceae bacterium | reverse complement strand
ATCTCGAGGGATATAGTAAAGGAATATATATGATTCAGGTAACCTCAAGCCTTGGTAATAGCATCACGAAAAAAATTGATGTTATTGAATAGTTTGTTAACGATTTATTTCGCTATTGCTCCGCAGCATTTGCAATGCTGCAGAATACGAAGAACAATTATTTTGATTTGTAACCACGCGTGAATATACAGGACATATACAAAGCAAAAACGAAGACTTTTCTGAGATATATTTCTTTACTTGTATTTCTATTAATCTTCTCGTGTAAAAAATGGGGGAACGGTTATGTTGAAGGACACATATATGAGAATGGGACTGGTAACCCAATTGCAAATGCTAAAGTAAAACTTATTTCATCTCATTACGGTAATCAGGGAAGAATACTTGGAGATGTTAAAACTGACATAAATGGTTACTATAAAATAGTTTATCGTAATGCATTAAGTGGGAGTTGGAGTTATTATGTTACCGTATCAAATAGGGACGGGTACCCTAATTACCAGAAACAAGATATCACGAATAAAAAAGAAGAATTTGATTTTTATTTCGACCCGGTAGCATATGTACAATTTCATGTAAAAAACAATACTCCAAATGATTTTTCTTTGGGATTGTATAGCGGCAACTATGCAACCGTTCTATACCTTGGCGGCCCCGGTTATATAGATAAAATTTATCCGGAAGTGCTCGAAGTAAATGGAAATGGCACAACCGAAATAAGTTGGGATTATTTAAATAATACTTACAGTGACAACGTCACTATCAATCACAAAAAAGACACTTTAATTTATTTAATTGCTCTAAACTAGGCCGACAACAAACTCATCGCTCCGCAGCATTTGTAATGCTGCGGCTTTCAATGGTAGCCTTTGTTATGTTTGATAAATTTAATAAATTAGCTTAACTATTTTACTTGCTCCGCAGCATTTGCAATGCTGCGGGCTTCAATGATAAAATAATATGCAACAAGGTCAGAAGCAAAACATTAAAACCGATAGATCCTATTTTTTGACATTAACAGTTGTCAACTGGATCGATGTATTTACAAGGAAAAACCATCGCGATGCGATCATAGAGTCGCTTAAATATTGCCAAAAAGAAAAAGGACTCGTTCTATATGCATATTGCATTATGAGCAATCATGTTCATATGATCGCCAACACCAACAATCCATATCTTTTAAAAGACACGATCAGGGATTTAAAAAAATTCACTTCGAAAAAAATAATTGAATTGATACAAAATGAACCTGAAAGTCGAAGAGAATGGATGCTTAACCTATTTGAGGAAGAGGCGGCACCAAGCAAACGACATAAATATTATAAATTTTGGCAGGAAGGTAATCACGCAATTGAATTATTTAGTGAAAATTTTGTTTGGGACAAAATCAATTATATCCATAATAATCCCGTCGAAGCAGGTTTTGTTAAACAAGCACATGAATGGATTTATTCTTCAGCAAGTAATTATCAGGAACTTGAAAGTATAATTGAAGTCGAAAGAATAACACAAAGACTCATTACATATTAAAACCGCAGCATTACAAATGCAGCGGAGCGGGGCAACTGGTAGTCCATATCCGGATTTTGACATTGACAACAACAACATCACTGGCTATTACAATGGAATCTCTGCTGTAAATACGCTAAGCCTTGAAGTAGTGGATAATGAAGTGCATATGCGACAGGATAATACCCCTCATCATTGGCAATCAGGTATTTCCATTACAGGAACCAATGCCAGTGATATCTTTAATAATATAGTGGATATGTCAACCGCGTCTTATGGATACGGACAGTCGGGCATTGCCGCACATACGAATGAGGTTCCAAAAATTCATTGCAACAGCATCAACAATCTGGATATGAGTATCCGTATTGATCATGACAATACAACTGCCAGCAATGATGGCGTGCGAAGCAATTACATGCAGAATGCCGCACAATTTGGTATCTGGCTGGTAAACGGCGGAGAGCTTGGAGACCAGGGAGGCAGCTCAGGAACTAACAGTTCTGATAATGTATGGGCAACTACCTGTGGCACCTATGTGTTTTCTCAGGAGCACAGTAATCCAGCTACTGATATCTTTTATACCCGTGTGGGCGGTGGCTATGACTTGCCTAATGCGGAAGTAGGCAACGATGCTAGTTCTAATTGTTGGTCTATGTTCGGGACTAACAGCGCTGCTGCAGGTACAGGTACCACCTGTATTGCCAATGCATCCACACCATCTAATACCAAGATGGCAGGATCGGGAGCGCTTGCCGCTCTGGTTCAGAGAGGTGAAGAGGTCGCCCTGGATTACAACCAGGTTGCAAACTTGCATGCCAACGCGGCAGCCAATCTGAATGCGCCGGATGATCTTGCAAACAATGAGGCGAGTTCTAAAGCTATTAAACGCCGTGCTTTATTAAGCAATATTATGCTCCAGCAAATTGATGTGGAAGGCAGCCCTGAATTAACCGCTTTCATGAACCGTGTGAAATACGAGAACTCAGGTTTACTGTTTGCGGTAGACAGTCTCATCCATCATGTGGAAAAAGACAGCGCACAAATTGCTGTTGCGCAAAACGCCAACGCGGCCATTGTTCCTGTGAACAAGGTAGAACAAAGCCAGCAGTCATTTAATAACCTGTACTTGTCTTACCTCGCACAGCATAAAAAACTGAATGCTTCTGAGACAGCAGATTTAGAAGTAATCGCCATGCAATGTCCTAACTTTTATGGTACAGCAGTGTACCAGGCACGCGCTGTGTTATTTGATCTCAATAAACAGCAGTACAGGAATGCCTGTGAAAATACAGTACCAAATGCCTCTTCAGAAAAAAGAATGGCCGCCAAGCAGGCAGATGTAGCGGGTTTAAATTTATTTCCTATTCCTGCCAGTACAGCAGTGTATATTACTACCGGTGATTATGGAACAGTTGTTCTGAAACTTTACAGCATTATGGGTAACATGGTGCTTGATAAAACAGTGGTTGATAATGAAAAAACAGATATTGATAAATTATCCAACGGCATCTATATTTATAAGCTGTATCATAACGATGCAGAACTTAAAGTTGGAAAACTCATCATATCTCACTAACTTTATAAGGGAAAGCCAAAAGCTTTCCCTTTATTTTTATGTTAAAACGCCCTGTATATTTATTGATTGGTTTAGTTATTTATTTAAATGGCTTTAGTCAAATCAACATGGTACCAAACCCATCATTCGAAGATACTCTTAAGTGTTTTTTGCAAATGGGCGTTAGTCATGCAACAACTTCTAATAAATATTTAAAAGACTGGTATACTAAGAAAGGCACAAGCCCAGATTATTTTAATACTTGTGCAAATTCTTATGCCTACCCTCAACACAGTTCAGTTCCAAGTCATTGTTTTGGTAACCAGCTGCCAAGAACCGGCAATGCATATGTTGGGATAGCTATCTATGATAAAATGATTACTACTGATTCCGCACATATGTATGTTGAATATACATCAGTGAAATTAAAAAGTTCTTTAAAAGCAAATCAATGTTATTACGGTGAATTTTATGCCAACCTTGGGGAAGTGAGTGGGTTAGTATCTAATCAAATAGGATTCTATCTCACACAGGATACATTTAAAACAGCAATAGGCAGTTTTACAAATGCGATTCAACCACAAATTCAGTGGGATACCACCCAATATTTTACAGACTCAGTAAATTGGGTGAAAATTTCAGGCTACTTTATTGCGCAAGGTGGAGAAGAACATTTGACCATTGGCAATTTTAAGGATGGAGTTATCACAAAAAAAATAGGCTCAAATTCAAATTATGTGCGCCCACCACCATGTAGTGGAACAACTACAATGTCTACATCATATATACACATAGATGATGTAGCACTCTATGAAATTCCTACTACTCCATTATCCTTTAACTCTATCACCATCTGCCCTGATGCGGATAGCCTTTTGTTAGGAGATACAGCCAGGATACAGGCAAGCTATCAATGGTTTGCCAATGGCAGTTTAATAGCTACTACTAGTTCCATTACGGTCAAGCCTAACCAAACAACTACTTATGTATTGCACAGTACAAATTGTTCTACAACTACCCAAACAATAATAGTTACTTACAGTGCCACTTGCACACCACCTGAACCTATTGTAATTGTTGAGCCAGTTATCCCCAATGTATTCACACCCAATAACGACAGTATCAATGATGTATGGCGCTTCAATTTAGGGAAAGGAAATACTTTAAAAGCGCTAAGCATTTATAATCGCTGGGGAAATGATCTAACACCATCCTTTTACCAACAGGAACACTCTAAAGCTACAACTGTGCTTTGGGATGGAAGGACTACCAGCGGTGAAGAAACACCAGGCGGCGTTTATTTTTACATGCTGCAATACTTGGATGCCAATGGCGAGGAACATAAAAAGAACGGATATATTACTTTGATCAGATAATCAGAAAACAATTTTCAAGTGTTATAAATAGTTCTGGAACCTGGCTTTACAGTCGATCATGGAAGTACTTTCAGAGCTTTTGTTCAACGCTATTTATGCACAGGCAATAGTGATCCTCTAACTATGCGGAGAGGAAAAGATTCAACAGCTATAGAGATGGAATCAGTTGATTATGAATCTGATCAGATGAACCCAATTCCTATTCATTTCATAGAAAGCCCAAAATCAGACGCAGATAATCATCCCACTGTGGCTGAGGCTAGTTATGATGAAATTTATCAGGCAGACATGTTACCACTTGATAGCCCTAAGTCGAGTGAGTTTAAAGTAACGCCTAATCCAACTACCGGAAGAATTAAAGTTGAAACAAGGAAGACAACCGAAGATGAA
>JAJONM010000032.1 GCA_021323415.1 Rickettsiaceae bacterium | reverse complement strand
TTCCAGTGTCAAATGTGAAGTATCAAGTGGGCACATTACTTCATGCAATTTTTCGCCAGGGCGGATACCAACTATTTTTGTAGGAACTCCAGGGGCTACGGATTCTGCCAAATCCATAATATTTATTGATGGAATTTTTGGCACGAAAATTTCGCCGCCATGCATGCGCTGGAAGGCTTTGAAAACGAATTCAACACCATCATCAAGTGATATCCAAAAACGGGTCATTTCTGGCTCAGTGATAGGGAGCTCTTTGCAACCATTTGCAATCAATTGCTTGAAATATGGTACGACTGAGCCGCGGTGTCTCCATCTCCAACCATATTATTGGCTGCAACGAACAATTTATCGGAGGCTAGTTTAGTTGCACCATAAAGATTGGCTGGATTGGCTGCTTTATCGGTGGATAGGGCAACAACCCTTTTCACGTTATTATCAATGCAAGCCTGAATTACGTTTGCTCCACCATCTATATTTGTTTTTATGCACTCTGTTGGGTTATACTCGGCTGCTGGAACTTGCTTTAAAGCTGCTGCGTGGATGATGTAGTCCACATTATGGAAAGCACGCATTAGGCGGTCTTTATCCCGCACGTCGCCTAAGAAGTAGCGCATACAAGGGGCATTAAATTCCTGTTGCATTTCATATTGCTTCAGTTCATCACGGGAGAATATCACCAGGCGTTTTGGTTTGTATTGCTCAAGTATGCGTTTGGTGCATCTCCTGCCGAATGAGCCTGTGCCGCCGGTTATCAGAATGCTTTTATCGTTAAACATGTTATTTCCTTACTTATTTATGGGAGAAGATATACAAGAAGAGGTGGGATTAAATCAAGATAATATTAGATTTTAGTGACTTGTGAGAAATATCAGTGTATAAAACCTGGCATTAATATTGGTACAAAACATGAATATATATTTCTACTTAGGACACACATTTTTTGATTATAGCATTGGTATTGCCAGAGAAGTCAAGATGCGTTACCCGGATGCAAAATTCAGCGGGATTGTGGCAGCGCGTTCTAATTTGATTAGGGATATTAATAAAGCCGGGATAATTGATCATTATGAATGGTTAAGCGGGCTGGAAAAAAAGTGGTTGGCCCAGCCACTAGATTACAATAGGCTGGCTTATTACGAAAAGAAACTTGGTACTGATGCATTACGGCGTATGGTTACCTCTGACCGTGAACTTGGCGTCGGGTTTGTCACATGCGGGATAGTGGAAAAAACTGATTTGATGGTTGAAGGCTTAAAAGATGATGAGGCCAAATGGCGCTATGCGGTCGGAATTTTGGATTATTTTTACAGTACTTTCGAGCAGCAAAAACCTGACATTGTGTTTGTATACAGTGTTTCCGGAGCGATTGAATTTGCTATGGCGATAGTAGCGCAGGATTTGGGCATAAAATTTATCCAGCCAGCA
The DNA here is from genome assembly GCA_021323415.1 of Rickettsiaceae bacterium. GTDB lineage: Bacteria > Pseudomonadota > Alphaproteobacteria > Rickettsiales > UBA6187 > JAJONM01. Next base: position 18,062 of record JAJONM010000032.1, on the reverse strand, counting down.
TTTACGCGTATAGAAGGTAAGTATGTTATAGATGATGATATGTTAACAAGACTGCCACACATTAAAGAACTTTATAATAGGGCAATGCAAGATTCAGGGTTAGTAAAGCCATATAGAGGAGAAGCAAAGTCTTATATTGATAATTTTCGTAATAAGCCTGAGTCGCCAGAGTATTCAAAAATTATACTAAACAATTTAAAAAGAAAAACTACTATTACAGGATTATGCAAAACCATTGCAATTGATTTAGCGAGATGGGGGGCAATATTACTAGGATTGGAGGGAACAAAAGGAGTTCTGCGGCAACGTTATGGTAGTGAGATATTAAAGATAAATTTGCGCTGCTTCTGGTATGGCAGGAGGTTCTTAAAACAAAATATAGTAGAAGTGGAAGAGCTTTCTAAAGGAAGGCCATATATTTATTTTCCTCTGCATGTAGATCCGGAAGCTTCAACTATGGTACTGGCTGATAAATTTACTAACCAGATTGCAGTAATAGAAACTATTGCTAAAAGTATGCCTGCTGGTATGCGTCTTTTAGTTAAGGAGCATGTACCTTGTATAGGGAAACGGCCAAAAGGTTTTTATGAGCAAATTGAAAGAATGCCAGACGTGGAGTTAGTATCCCCATTTTTATCTACTTTTCAATTGTTAAAGAATGCAGCTCTGGCCGTTACTATTACTGGTACAGTTGGTTGGGAGGCTCTTATTTTGCAGAAGCCATTTATGATTATTGGCGAGGCTCATTATAAGAATATCGGGGCTGGATTTGTCCATTGCTCTAATACTTCACGGTTTGTGCATGCTATTGCAGAAGCATTGGAGGCTCCGGCGGCTTCTAATGAGCAACTGGAAACTTATGTTGCATGCTTAATCAAAGAAAGTGTACCACTTTCGCCAAATGAATTGTGGTACAATTACGAAAAAACTGATGCAGAAAAGCTAGAGTCTATAAGGGCAATTGTTGACAAATGTGAGGAATTATTAAAACCAGAAGTCAACAAATTAGCAGCTTAGATATAACTAAAAGGAAAAATTGGTGCTATTTTTGATTGTTGTATACATGTATTCAGCGCGCTGCCAATCTTCTAGAGTATCGATGTCCTGCACTAAGTAACGAGGGATTGTTACCGGGTATGAATTATCAGAATATAGTACTGGGTTTGCTATAAATTTTTGAACGTTCACCCAGTAAAATTGGCCGGCATCGTGAAATGTTTCAGGCAAATCTTGTGAGCGGGTCAGCTTGTGCTCTGGGTAAACCAGTTCAAGTGCGCCATTAGTATTTGTCTTTAATGCACGGTAAATAGGAAAGTCAAAAGTGGTTACTGAAAATGCAGTGTTAGCATCTTTGTTTTTTAAAATGTTAAGACCTTCTTGTAGGTATTTAGCGGTACAAAATGCAGCTGTTGCGTATATACAGCAAGCATATTCGATTGGTGCTTCTTTATTCAATATCTGTACGTCATTTAGCAGAACGGCTTGAGTTGGGGTGTAATCATCGGCGAATTCTGCAGCGCGGAAGTATGGTACTTCAGCTCCGTATTGTTTAGCAACTTCAGCAATTTCTGGTGAGTCGGTACTAACAATTATGCGATCAAATACTCCTGATTCTTTGGCAGCTGCGATAGGGTATGCCATGATAGGCTTGTCATGAAATAGTTTTATGTTCTTTTTTGGAATGCGCTTAGAGCCACCACGGGCATGGATTATGGCTACTTTCATGAGGTAATCCTTATATTTTCAGGTAAAATATTGGGTTTTTAGTGCAAGTGCAAGTTATTAGTGCTAGTTAGCGATTAACCAGTCCCTTTAGCAAAGATTTATTATGTTTACTTTTATTCATTTAGATTATTTATAAGATTTTTCTTACATTCATATGTATTGGAAATAAATATAGGAAGCATTACTATGACAAGAAGTATCAAATTTATTGCGGTATTAGCAACAATTGGAATATTAGGTGGATCAGGCATTGCCGATGCTAACTCTATGAATAACAATGATAGTGCTACTAAAGAGAGCCGCCCAGTAAAAACTGTAGCTCATGATGCGGCTATTACTACAGAGATAAATGCTAAGTTTGTTGCTGATGATTCGGTCAGTGCCCTGAAAATTAACGTTGATACGCGTAACGGTAATGTAAAGTTAACGGGTACAGCTAATTCAGAACAGGCGCGTGAACGGGCGATCAGCATAGCTAAAGCGGTTAAAGGAGTTGTTTCTGTTGATGCTAAGGATTTGAAGGTTAATAAATAGGGGGCATATCCCCACTTTTTATTTTAGTGTTTATCGGATTCGCTGAGAGTGCCTTTTTCCAGAACATAAACCTTATCTGCCACAGCAGTAAGAGCAGGTTGGTGGGAAATGGCTATCATGGTTAGTTTATGTTTCATTTTGCGTAAGGTGTCGCAGATAGCGTTTTCGGTTTTTGGATCAAGGCCGGTAGTGGCCTCGTCTAGTATCAAGACTTCAGGTTCATTATAAAATGCGCGTGCGATGCCGATGCGCTGCCTTTGGCCGCCGGAAAGCCGTATTCCGCGCTCTCCTACGGTGGTATCTAGCCCTTCTGGCATTTGGCGAATTACGTCTGCAAGTTCGGCTTGTTCTAGTGCCTGCCAAATTTTGTTGTCATCAATTTCAGAGTCTTTAAGGCCAAGCGCGATGTTGCGGCGGATAGTATCGTCTGTCAGGTAGATAACTTGCGGTATATAACTTATGTGCTTGCGCCAACTATGCAGGCACTGGTTTAGGTCTGTTCCATCGATAGTTATTTGACCAGAGCCTGGTAATAATAAGCCAAGCAATATATCAACCAAAGTTGATTTGCCAGCCCCTGATTGCCCGATAATACCAATTGAAGAAAACCGTGGAATTTCAAAATAGATACTTTTTAGGATATTTTTCTGTGTGCTTGGGTAGGCGTAATTGATGTTGTTAATTACGATTTTGTCAGTAAATAATAGTGGTTTTTTATCTTCTATTACTGAATTTGCATCAATATTAACCAGGTCATTATATATTGTGTTTAGGGAGTTGCTATAATAACGGAGCTTAGCAACGCAGCTTGTAATGCGGTTCATGGCTGGCATAAGGCGAAAAGCGGCCATAGCAAACAAGGAAAGGGTGGGGAGGAAGTTTTCAGTGCTATACAAAACCACTATTGTAACGGTAAGAAGGGTTATAACCCCGATGCTTTCGATTATAAGGCGTGGTAGCTGGGTTACTGTTTCATAGAAAGTTTGCGTAATTACAGTTTCATCTGCATGTTTGATAAATGATTCTTTAAAGAAACTGCGTCTGCCAAGGACTACAATTTCTTTTAAACTACCAAGGCTTTGGTTGATCCATTGAAACATTTTCTCTCGATGGAATTGGCGGCTTTTCCCAAGTTTAGATAGAGGCTTGCGCAAAGGAAGATAAAAAACTGCGCCGGAAAAACCGATAATCCCTACAGCTGCTAAAGTAGCAAATGGAGCTACATAAATGAGTAAAGCTAAGATGCTAAGGACGATAAAGCTATCGGTTATAATAATAAATAATGGTTTTATATATCCTGCAAAAAGGGAGGTGGTCTCATGGTTTATATTAGTTACTAAACTTGCAGGGTTACGGCTTATGTATTTTTCATAAGGCATAAACAAGTAGTTTTCTAGCAATTGTGTGCTTACATAGGCTTCGCTTTTAGCAAGGAATTTGCTTTGCCAGTATAAAATGCTACCTGTAAAAATGTTTTTGAGGATGTAGAAAATTATTAGCAAAACACTGCACCATATAAGGAAATCTTTATAAGACTGGGTGTGAGAGTTGGCGTAAATCATATTTAGCCACTGATTGCTTTGAATGATTTCAGGCTTATCAATTATTGCAATTAATGGCATTATTAGGCCAACACCTAGCATTTCCAGTACTGCGGAGATCAGAAGAAGTATTACAAAAATAACTAATTTCCTACCACTGTTGGATGGGAAAAGTGTGCGGACTTTTTTATATGTTGAATCCATAGTTTATAAGAAATTCTGTTCAATAACTTTTATATATTCGCTTATCACCTTTGCAGGGTGAAATTTTTCCGCAGTTTTGGCAATTTCATTCCTGTTCCAATTGCGAGAAAGTGCTAAATCAATTTTTGCTGTGAGCTCTTCCTCATTTCCTGTTTCGACAAGATAGCCATTTATTTCGTTTTGTACAATCTCTGATGGACCAACCGGGCAGTTAAAGGATACAACTGGTTTTCCACAAGCAATTGCCTCTGCCAAAACCTGGCCAAAACCTTCAAAATCTGATGTCATTACCAATAAAGACGCTTTTTGCAGATATGGCAGTACATTTTGCTGGTTGCCTTCAAATGTTATTTTTCCTTGCAAGTTAAGTTGTTCTGCAAGGGCTTTTATTTCATCTAGCATAGGACCATCACCTACTATCCTAAGTGTGGCGTCTTTGTTGCTAATTTTGGCGAAGTTGCGGATTAACTTATCAGGGCCTTTATGTTTGTTGATGCGTCCTATGAAAATAACTTCCTTATTGATAGTGTTATCATAATCAGTGTTAAAAAATTTTTCGTCTATGGTAGGATAGATGACACTAATTTTATTTCTTGGAACTGAATAATTTTGTACCATATCATCTATCATTGCATTGCATATTGCGATTATATGATCCGCTTTAGGTAAGAATATTTTGTAAAAAAAAGTATGTAATTGGCGGGTTAAAAAGCTTTTTGTGTAGTGTAGTTGTCCGGTTATGAAAGTTGAGTTTATTATAATTATTTTATGATTCATAGACATAATTTTTCGTAAGAAAATACATACGCAACCAAATTCTTTAGCAAATACTATAAGATTTTTTGGAGTAGATGATTGAATATAATTTCCAACTGCTACTGTCGATTTTAGTACATAAGGTATTTTTCCAAAAAATGAACCAGGCCTTTTAACACCTAAAAATCTTATGGTGACATTTGACGAGATATTAAATGGTGATTGTGTATCCTGGCCTACAATTATAAGAGAAACAGCAATACCTTTCGCAGCAAGATTATTTGCTAAAACAACTGCGGCATGTGATGTGCCGCTATGATTCAGGTTGTACAACAATATATTTAAGGTTTGCATTCTTTCGCGCAGTACTTTAGGTTTTAGCCAATATTAAAAGTGCTGTTATTATAAGGGAATAGTTATGAATTGGAAATTTAAATCATTGGCATTTAATGTATTTCAAACAATGCCATTTGGTGATTATGCTTATGATACGGTACAAAAATACATTACAAAACGATTTCGGAGACAATATTTTCCTATAGGAGAAACGGCTAAATATTTCATTAGTAATACAAAAAATCTTTTATCAAACTATAAAGGGGATGTATCTAAAGCTGTATACTATGAGTTTGGTGCCGGCAGGGATTTATATAGCAATTTTATAAATTATTGCTGTGGTATACAGAATCAAATAGTAGTTGATATAAATCCGCTAGTAAGAAAAGAATTGGTCAACGGCCTTATAGAAGAATTAAAATCAGCCTTATCTTTACCTTCTGAGCTTATCAGGAAGCCGGAAAGGCTTATAACAGGTGATTTGATTGCACAGCTTAAGGACTTATACGGAATTGAGTATATGGCTCCTATGGATGCGGCTAATATTAAAATACCAAACAAGTCCATAAATATGATTGCAACAACTGATACGTTAGAGCACATACCTGCTAATGATTTAAGGAATATACTTGCCAGATGCAGGGAACTTTGTAGTGATGATGCTATTATAAGTATGCAGGTTGATTATAGTGACCATTATTCGCATAGTGATACTAATATAAATCCATACAATTTCTTACAATATGGGGATAAAGAATGGAGGTTATATAATCCATCTATGCATTACCAAAATAGGCTAAGGCACAGTGACTATATAAAATTATTTGAGCAAACCGGTTTTAAAATTGTAGAAGAAAGAAGCTTCGCACCCAACGAAGCGTTTGTGTTATTAGATAGTGTTAATCTGGATAATAAATTTAAAGGCTATGAGAAGGATGACCTTCTAAAAACAAGGGGTGAGTTTGTTTTAATTCCTGGTTAATTATACCGTGGATCTACTTTCTTTAAAATTTTAGTGACGATCTTATTTGCTGCTCTTGGCAGTATGCCTTTAATAAGCGGTACTGCTACCCCAATATAGCTCATAGGTGATGCCCCAACTAAATAACAGCCTTTCCAGCCAATTTTTACCTGAGTGATCAAAGCTTTAAAGTTGTTTTTTCTGAAATATTCATCGGCAAAACGATATTGTAATAAGTTTTCTGGTATATTGGCAAAATGAAGTCCGGCTTTTGCACAGCGGAACCATAATGCATAATCTTGTCTCCGTTTTTCATTGCCGTAGGAACCAGCTTTTACCAGAGAGCTTTTGCGCATAAAAACTGTTGGGTGGATGATAGGGCAGGTCCAGATATACTTTGTTATTTGGCTATGCTCGGTTGGCATTTTGCGCTGGCCTATTGGTTCATCATGTTCGCTTATGTCGGTGGCAAAGCTGCCTATTATATCGATTTCTGGATTTGCCAGGGCGAAATCTATTTGTGTTTGCAGGCGGTGGGGAAGGGCAATGTCGTCGGCGTCCATACGCGCTATCCACTCGCCTTTTGCAAGGTTTACACCATTTCGTAAGTTTGCTCCCAGGCCTTGCCGGGTTTGGTTTTTATGTAAAAAGATGCGGTTATCTTGGGCAGCAAATTTTTCTAGTATTTCTAAAGAGCCATCGGTAGAGCAATCATCAATTATTAGAAACTCAAAATCGGTGAAAGTTTGGTTAAGTATGCTGTTTACTGCTTTTTCAAGATAGGGTAAGCCATTGTAAACGCTCATCAGGACGGTGATTTTTGTTGTCATGTTATTCTTGCTCCGTCATTGCGATGAGTCGACTGCTTGGGAGTGCGAAGAGGCAATCCAGCATACTTTCTGGATTGCCGCGTCAGGCTCACGAAGATGTTCGCTTCCTCGCAATGAGGTGCCTCCAATGTCATACCAATACCTTCAGGGTTTTTAGAATTATACCTATATCACCACATAGCGACTGGTTAGCTACATAAAACCGGCAGTAGCGTAGTTTCTTAGGTAGGATTATATTGATATAGGCGCTTTCTGGGTTCGGCTCGTTAGTTAGGATATCATTTTCATTTCTAAATTTTATTGATGCAATGTCGGTTATTCCCGGGCGAACTGATAGAACGATGTTGCGGTTATATTCTGAGTAATGCGCTACATATTCAGGAACTTCGGGGCGAGGGCCGACAAAGCTCATATCTCCAGCTATTATGTTTATTAATTGAGGCAGCTCATCTAATTTATACTGGCGTAGGAATCTGCCGATTTTAGTTATGCGGGAATCGTTGCCGGTAGTGATTTTTAAGCCGTTATTTTCATGCATAGTACGAAATTTGAAAATGCGAAATGGTTTGCCGTTTTTGCCAATACGGGTTTGACGGAAGAATACTTTCCCGGGAGAGTCGAGTTTTATAAGGATGGCAATGGCAATAAATAATGGTGCTAAGGTAATGATACCAAAGATGGATAAGAGTAGATCGAAAAGACGTTTGGTCACTTCGCTAATAACTCCCTAGTTGCTCTGATTACCCTATTAATCTGTTCCTCTGTCATTTTGGTGTAAAGTGGCAGGCTTACGGCGCGTTTATACTCATTAGTTGCTATAGGAAAGCTGCTTTCATTTACACCTAATTTGCTTTGCCAGAATGGGTGTAAGTGTAGAGGGATGAAGTGGACGCTGCAGCCTATCCCATATTTTTGGGACATGGCTTTGATGAAGTCATCACGGTTTATTGGCGCATCGTCATTTAGGCGTATTACGAATAAATGCCATGCATGAATGTCACCATTTTCGGAATCTTTTGGTAATGTTATCGGCAAATCTTTAAAGGCTTCAAAGTATCGTTCCTTAATGCTTTGGCGGATTTGCTGGAATTTATTGGCTTTTTTGAGTTGTGGGATGCCGATGGCTGCTGCAATATCGGTCATGTTGCATTTGTGGCCGGGTGCGGTGATTTCATAATACCAGCTGGAAGTTGTTGAGGTATAGCGGTCAAATACGTCACGTGAGATGCCATGGATACGCATTATCTGGCAGCGTTTGGCAATATCTTGGTTTTTTGTTACAACCATGCCGCCTTCACCTGTTGTGATGGTTTTTGTAGCATAGAAGCTGTAAATGCTGGCATCGGTATTAAGTGTGCCGATTAATTTACCTTTGTAGGTAGTAGGTAAAGCATGGGCAGCATCTTCGATAATTTTTAGTTTGTGACGTTTAGCTATATCGATTATGGCATCCATATCGCAGGCAAGGCCGGCAAAATGAACTGGAATAATGGCTTTGGTTTTAGGGGTAATAGCAGCTTCTATCTTGCTGGCATTGATGTTCATAGTTATAGGATCAATATCGACAAAAACAGGGGTTGCACCTAAATGTACTGTGCTCATAGCTGTGGCGCTGAAGGTATAAGGCGTGGTGATTACTTCGTCACCAGCAGAAATTCCAACCGCTTCTTGTGATAGTATAAGACCAGCTGTTGCTGAGTTTAGCGATACTGCGTAGGTATTTTCCCCTATGTAACTGGCAAAATCTGCTTCAAATTGTTTTACCTTAGGGCCGGTGGTTAGCCAGCCAGATTTCATACATTCTGTTACCAGATCGATTTCTTCCTGGCCAATATCTGGAATTGCAAAGGGAATAGGGGAGTTTGTAGTCATTTTTTTATCTTTTTGGATTTTAAGATAACATAAGTATTTCGATAAGAGTTGTCTATTGGTAACTGGCAACAAAACACTTGCAATTATAGCTTGAAGGGATTATTTAGTTATTATCTAAATGATAATGATTATCATTATCTGTAATGAGGAGATGAAAATGAAACTTGTATTATCTACGATTTTAGTTGGTTTAACTTTAGCAAATCCTGTGTTTGCAGCTGATAATGATTACACACTAACTATAAAAGACCATAAATTTTCACCGGAAGAATTGAAGGTTCCAGCTGGCAAAAAGGTTAAGATAACTATTGATAACCAGGATGCTACTCCTGAAGAGTTTGAAAGCCATGATTTAAAGCGCGAAAAAATAATACCAGGTAACACCAAAGGTACGGTTATAGTAGGGCCGCTAAAAGCTGGCAGCTATAAATTCTTTGGTGAGTTTAATCAGGATACTGCACAAGGTACTTTAGTAGCGGAGTAATATATAGTGTTACCATTTTGTTCCCGTACGTTGTCAAACATCGGCTCATGTAGCTTTACTACATGTCGCCTTGTTTTCCTAGTACGGAAATAAACTGAAAACACTAAACAAATGGTTTCTAAGGGCATTTGTTAAACAGTGCCAAGGAGAAAATATGCTTTCAGCAGCAATAGTAATATTTAGAGAGATACTTGAGATAGCACTGATACTAGGTGTTGTTATGGCAGCTACTAAAGAGCTTGCCGGGCGCAATAAGTGGGTGTTGGGTGGTATTGGTCTTGGAGTTATCGGATCTGGGTTAGTTGCATTTTTTGCAAGTGCAATAGCTAATGCTGCTGAAGGTCTAGGGCAGGAATTATTTAACGCGATGATTTTGCTCACTGCAGCTGCTGTAATTGGTGGAACTGCTTTGTGGATGGGCAAACATGCCCGTGAAATGACGCTGCATTTACAGCACGTAAGCAATGAAGTAATTGCAGGCAATATGCCATTATACTCAATTGCTTTGGTTATTGCATTAGCGGTCTTACGTGAGGGAGCAGAAATAGTGCTGTTTGTTCATGGCATGATTGCTTCAGGCCAAGAGATATCAAGCATTATAACTGGTAGCGCGATTGGTTTTTCAGGAGGGTTGCTAGTAGGTTTGGCATTATATTTTGGGCTTATATCTATATCGCCACGTTATATATTTAAAGTAACTACATGGCTATTAATATTGCTTTGTGCTGGTATGGCAGCTACGGCATCGCAATTCTTAGTTAGCGCTGGTTGGTTTGCAGAATTCTCAGAACAGGTATGGGATACATCGGCATTTGTTTCAGATGCTGGAATTGCTGGGCAAACATTGCATGCGTTATTTGGTTACACAGCGCAGCCTATGCAGATACAGGTGATATTCTATGCAGTAGCTTTAGGGGGTCTGGTGTGCTTAATGAAGGTTATTAATAGGGGCACAAAGAAATTGAAGGCTGCTTAATTGTTCTAGTCTTCGATATATAAGAAACCATCATTTATCGTCATCCTGGAAGCCGATTTTCTTTACGAGGCGCGAGTAGTAAAAGGTCTTTTTTTAATAAGAATACCTGGATCCTGGATATTAAGAAAATCTAAGGACTAAGCGTGTCCTAAGATTTTCTAGAATTCCAGGATGACTACAAAGTCTTTTAATAGTTTAAAGTTAAATCACCTTATGTGCTTGCAAGAATAACTGAACAGAGTAATCAATTGTTTCAGTTAGTTCTTGATCACTGATTTCTTTACGTAGCCCCAGCATGCACTGCATATGCCTCTGGCCTTTTAACATGCTTATGAACATTTCTGCAGATAGTTTTGCGTTCTGGATTCTTAAAGTTCCTTTAGTATGTTGTTTCTGTAGATAGACCTCAAGGAAATTGAGTGTTTTTTGTGGGCCTGATTGGTAAAATAATTCTGCCATTTCTGGAAACTCTTCGCATTCTGCAGTAACTATGCGGTTAATTTTTATAGCTTCAGGTGAGAGTATCAGGGTAAGAAATTTGGCTGCTATAGTCTCTAACACCTGTTTTACTTCCATTGATTCATCGATACTTTGTTCGATTGTACCTAAAAATTGTTGGCAACGCTGGGCTATAACGCTGGCAAACAGCTCCTTTTTGTCGCTAAAATTGTTGTAAAGAGTGGGTTTTGACACCGGCACAGCCGCAGCAATGGCATCCATACTAACCTTTCGGAAGCCTTCCTGCAAAAATAATTGGCCGGCAGTTTCCAATATTTGCTCTTTTTTCGATATTTGCGGCATTCTTATTGATTTTATATGTTATTATTTATATAATACACTAAACGGTTTAGTATAGGATAGTGTATGATTAGTAAGGAAAAAAAGCAACATATTATTTTTGCTATCGCAATTTTGGTTTTATGTTGTCTTGGGTATGCGATATATAGCTCTGGTTATGAATCAACTGATAACGCGCAAATAGAAGCAAATGTTGTTTCTATTATCCCGAAAGTTCCGGGTCATATCCTAAAAATGAATATTAAAGACAACCAGGCAGTGAAGGCTGGTGATGTATTATTGCAAATTGATTCAATGGATTACCAAATTGCACTTGATAAGGCCAATGCCCAGCTTGATGCTGCAAGGGCGAAGTTAGATGCATCTTCGCAAAATCGTGATGTAACGCGTGTTGCGGCGCCTTCTTCGCTAGATTCGGCTGTGTCACAGGTTGAAGCGGCAAAAGCTAATTGGGAAAAAGCACAAGCGGATTTGAAACGGTTCCGTTCGATGGACAACCTTGCACGCAGTAAAAAAGAATTGGACGATGCAACGGCGGCTGAGAAGGCGGCGCATTCTGCTTATAATGATGCCAATGCCAAGCTACGCTCTGCACAAACTGCGCCTAAGGCAATTGCGGCCGCAGAATATAACGTAAAAGAATTGGAAGCCTGGGTAAAGTTAGCTGAGGCAGATGTTGCCAAAGCTGTAGAAAACTTAAAAAATACTACATTAATTGCCCCAGTAGATGGCCATATAACGAAACGCAGTGTTGAAGAAGGTGTTTATGTGCAGCCTGGCCAGCAATTATTTGCGATAGTTGGAAATAATTATTGGGTAGTTGCTAATTTTAAAGAAACCCAGCTAACTGACATGAAACCGGGGCAATCTGTTGATATAGAAATAGATGCATTCCCATCAAAATCCTTTAGTGGAAAGGTTGATAGTATCCAATATGGAACTGGTGCAAGGTTTTCGATTTTTCCTGCGGAGAATGCTACTGGTAATTTTGTGAAGGTGGTGCAAAGAGTACCAGTTAAAATAACTTTTGATCAAATACCTGACGAAGCCATACAAATTGCGCCGGGTATGTCAGTCGTTCCTACGGTTAATATAAGATGATAAAGAAACTAAGAACAAAGCAGGGAAGGTCGGATGTAAATCCGTGGATCATTGCTGTTGTTGTTAGTATTGCAACTTTTATGGAAGTGCTTGATACGACAATTACTAACGTATCACTTACTCATATTGCCGGCACATTATCAGCTACCCAGGATGAAAGCACCTGGGTTCTTACTTCATACTTAGTTTCCAATGGTATTATATTGCCGCTTTCCGGCTGGCTTGCTGATGTTATAGGGCGCAAAAGATTTTTCCTGCTGTGTATAGCAGGGTTTACGCTTGCTTCTTTTGCTTGTGGTGCGGCTATGTCTATGGGGATGCTTGTTATTTTCCGTCTTATACAGGGACTTGCAGGCGGCGGCTTACAGCCAACGCAACAGGCTATTATACTTGATGCTTTCCCGCCTGAAAAGCGTGGTATGGTATTTGGTTTGACAGGGATAACGTTAATTGCTGCCCCTATCATAGGGCCGGTATTAGGTGGCTGGATTACTGATAATTATAACTGGCGCTGGATTTTCTTCATAAATATCCCTGTTGGTATATTGGCTTTTATATTAGTAAATGAGCTAGTTCCTGATGAGCCGGATAAAAAAGCAAAAGGATTTAAGTCAGTTGATTATATAGGCCTTGGGCTTATAGCGCTCGCTCTTGGTTCATTGCAGATTATGCTTGATAAAGGCCAGCACGAAGATTGGTTCGATAGTAATCTTATTATCGGCCTTTGTTGTATATCTGCAGCTTCTATGATTTTCTCAATTTTTTGGTTATTAAGACAAGAAGACCCTGTGATTGAATTGCGCTTATTTAAGGACCGTAGTTTTTTCATAGGCTCAATACTTATATTTCTAACTGGTTTTGTTCTGTATAGCAGTAGTGCTTTATTGCCGCTTATGGTGCAGGCGCAATTTGGCTATGATGCAACTTTGGCTGGTCTTGTTTTATCGCCCGGTGCTATAGCTCTCGTGTTTTTGATGCCAGTTGCGGGTGGACTGGTTTCGCATGTGCAATCGCGCTATCTTATAGCTATTGGGCTGGTTCTTTGTAGCGCTGGTATGTGGTATACCAGCCATGTAACCATGCAGACTGATTATGCAACATTTACGTGGATGCGTACTATACAAGTACTTGGGTTGCCATTTTTATTTATCCCAACCAGCGCACTGGCTTTCCAGAATGTGAAAAAAGAACAAAATAACAAAGCATCGGCATTGTTTTCGCTTTCGCGTAATATGGGAGGAAGTATTGGTATTGCGCTTGTTATTGCATATGTGGCCAGAAAAATGCAAGTGCACCAGAATTATCTTGTTGAGCATTTATCTCCATATAATCCAGTTTATCAGGATAAAATTCAGCAATTATCTAATAGCTTCATGTGGCGCGGATTTACTGCTTTGGACAGCCAAAAACTGGCAACGGGCAGTGTTTTTCGTGAAATGATGAACCAGGCGGCAATTCTATCTTATCAGGATGCCTTCACAGTTATGACGGGTGTAATGATGGCGGCGGCACTCATGACGTTGCTGTTGCCAAAGAATAACCCAAAAGCCAATGGCTCTGCCGCCATGGCACACTAGTGGATTTATCACCTCATAATAAATCTAATACACTTATGTATTATGTATTTAGGCCAATTGTGCTTGAATTGATATAGTCGATTGGGCGCCTTGAGGAAAAACAAGTTAAAACGACTACATATCAAGTTCAGGAGCTGGAAAAATCATGTTACGTGTGTATGTCCTGGCTGTTATGCTATTGCTCACTTTTAAGGCAAGTGCATTGTCAGATAATGCGCATAATGTACGGGCATTTGTAGATAATCTAGGAAAGAAAGTTATTGCTGTTATTGACTCTCCCAGCATGAACGATTCTGAAAAAAAGAAAATACTGCAAGATATGTTTAGTCAAAATGTAGATATAAAGTGGATGGCTAAATTTGTGTTGGGGCGGGGCTGGAATAACGCAACTAATGAGCAAAGACGGCGTTATATGCAGGCCTATCAGAAATACCTAGTTAATAATTACACAAAGCGTTTTTCTGACTACAGCGGTAGCCAATATAAAATTACAGATATACGCCGCCAATCTAATAACCAATATATTGTGGTGATGAATATAAAAACTAATACACAAAAGAAACAAGAAATTCAGGCAGGGTATTGGGTGAGGGCTCAGGGTGGTAATTTTAAAATTTCTGATATTATTATTGAAGGGGTTAGCTTGATTGTCACCCAGCGGGAAGATTTTTCCTCAGTACTAAAAAGAGATGGCATGGAGCAATTAATTAAAAATATTGAAGAAAAAAGCAGCGATAATGTTACCAATTTATTTCCGTACGCTGTCAATCATCGGCTCATGTAAGTCTTCTACACACCGTCCGAGTTCCTAGTACGGAAATAAATTGGTAACATTATAATTTCGATAAAGGATAAATTAATGAAAAAGTTTGAGATAATATTAAGTATATTAATGATATTTCTGGTGCCTTTAGCCGGTACATTGATAATGTATATAGTGACTTATATGGTTCCGATGGATACTTCTGAAATTTATTTGGTATATGCAGTAATATTATTAAGCTTATTGCTTATTATTCCTTATATTATGATGAAGTTTTTATTTCATTCCCAGCACATGCAAAATAAGAAAGAAGAAGAGTTTAATCTGATTGATATCCCTAAAGAGCAAGAAATAAACGTTATAAAAGAAGAAATAGATATAAATGAGAATAAGGTAGAAATAAAAAAAGAGGAAGTAAACACCCGTAATGGTATGTAACTTCCTCTTTTTACTAGTTGTGCGTAAATTAACTTTCTGGATGACCAGTACCTGGCTCTGTAAGCTTAGGTGATTTGCCATCTTCCATACGGCCTTCATTGCGTAAAGCACGACCTTCTTGGGCCATCTTCTTATTTTTTAACTTTTCGCCAGTTTCTTCTTTGATGAAGCCGGCAGTTTCTTTAATCCTTCCTTTCATAGTCATGATTCAACTCCTCAATTGGTTAATTTATTAATAACATCTTGCGCCTTAAACTATAAAAAGACAACAAGAAAATTGTATGTTTGACAGATAATTTTATTTGCGGCACAAGAGATAATATTTAAAAAATTGGATATAAAATGCGTTACTCATTATTGCTTGTTATTCTTGTTCTATCTCTGCCCGGGATTAGCTATTCCCAAATTACGCCAGCTGATCAGGAACGTGCTTTACGTAACTTGCAACAGAACCAGCAGAACCAGCAGAATTTTATAAAGAGCCTCGAAGAGCAGCAGCAAAGAAAAATGCGGGAAAGGAAAACACCTGAAATTAATGTAGAGAAACAGCCGGAAAAAGAAATTAAAGGCGGGAAGTGTTTTAATATAAGTTCGATTGAATTTAGTGGTGCAACAATACTAAAAGGTGGTGATAAAGATAAAATTGCCAAAGATTATCTTAATACTTGCGTAAGTATTAACGAAATAAACAAGCTAATGCGCGAAGTTACCAATTATTATATTGATAAAGGTTATGTAACTACGCGTGTTGCCCTGCCGCAGCAGGATTTAAAATCAGGTAAACTGCAAATAATGGTAGTAGAAGGTACGGTTGAGGATATTATTCTCAATGAAAACACATGGCGTGACCGCGCACAAGTAACCATGGCATTGCCATTTATAAAAGGTAAATTACTTAATTTACGTGATATTGAGCAAGGTCTTGATCAGTTAAACCGTCTATCATCCAGCAATGCTACAATGCAGCTGGTTCCAGGTGATAAAGCAGGCGGGACAAAAGTTGTAATCACTAATAAAGTAAGCAAGCCAAACCGTGCGTCGCTTGGGTATGATAATTCAGGGCAGAAGGCTACCGGTGTAAATAAAGTTCTGGCTTCATTAGAGAGGGACAATTTATTTGGCATTGGTGAGGCCCTTAGTTTTAATTATAATGAAAATGCTGGCGGAGAAAGCGATACTAAGCACAGCCAGGTATACTCAGGGATGCTGTCTGTACCGTTTGGCTACTGGACATTTTCGCAGAATTTTAGTCATTCTGAATATTTGCAAACTATTCGTGGAACAAACCAGAATTTCCATGCTTCTGGGCAAACAGATAGTGGTACTAGCAAAATAGAGCGGGTGGTGTTTCGTAACCAGGATAGCAAACTGTCGCTTAATACTTCATTGGAGTTGAAAGATACCAAGGCTTTTGTAGAAGATGCGCAGATTGCTGCAGGTACATATCAGTTGACGGTTTGGAGCGCGGGGGCTGATTATACTTTACGCGCACTTAATAGCATCTGGACACTTGGTGCCGCATATAAACGTGGAATTGATGCGTTTAGTGCGAAAAAAGATTCCTATGGCATAACCGAAGATACACCACATGCGCAATTTGATAAGTATACTTTCGATGCCAGCGTGTATAAACCTTTTGCTATAAGTAATGCAAACTTAGCATGGAGAAGTGTTTTGTTTGGTCAATATAGCAATGATACGCTCTTCTCATCAGAGCGGATGACTATTGGTGACCGTTATACTGTGCGTGGTTTTTCTGATGATTCATTATCTGGAGATAGCGGTGTTTATAACCGCAATGAGCTTATCTGGAACCTGCCGCAATTTACTGGGGTACTACCCGCGCAGTAGGAGGCAAACAGGCAGATGGTGGCACGGGTGTTGGCTATATGAGTGGATGGGCTGTTGGTTTGCGTAATAACAGCGAATATCTAACTTTCGATGTTGCTTATGCACAGGCGATAAAGGCTCCATCATTTATTAACCATGATTCAAATGAACTTTATTTTACTGTTTCTACCAAGATTGGGTTTTAGGTGGTAATAGCATAGACTTGTTATTATTTAACCTTACGTAGTTGTCAAAAGTGAGGTTACTTACAATTTATCTGCGGCTTTTCCGCTGGCGTCATGCTGAATTTATTTCAGCATCCAGGATTCCAATATATTGTGTAGTTCCATTATTGTTAGTATTGCAATAAAAGAGCAAAAAATTATTTGCAATTGAACGGCGTCATGCTGAAATAAATTCAGCATGACGCCAGCGGCGAGGTCTCAGGATAAACGCCTGGATTTGGCCTCGGTTCCTGTATAGCAATTTTAATACCGGCTTATCGTCTGGCGATTTGTACTAACCAAGTGAGAGATGACCTCCATCGACTACTAGGGTAGTGCCTGAAATAAATGAAGCCATATCGCTAACCAGGAATAAAGCTGCCCGTGCTATGTCATCTGGGTGGCCGATGCGTCCAAGGGGGATCTGTTTTGCTTTTTGTTTAAATATGTCACCGTGGGCAAGCACGTCCATTTCTGCCTTATATTCGTGTATGCCTGGGGTTTCGGTTATTGTTGGGGCTATTGCAACAGCGCGGATATTATATTCCCCCAATTCTTTTGCCAGTGTTGCAGTAAGACCGCGAACCGCATACTTAGATGCACTGTAATGTATAAAGCCTTGCGAGCCGATTAGCCCTTCTATTGCTGAAAGATTTAGTATAACTCCGCCGTGTTTCTTTAGGTGAGGAATGGCAGCTTGCGAACCATTGAAAACCCCAGTGATATTTATATCAATTACCTCATTCCATTCTGCTTGAGTAATTTCAGTTGCTTTGGCTGATGGAATGATTCCCGCGTCATTGATCCAAATATCAAGCCTGCCAAATTTATCAATGGCCTGCTGAGCTGCGTTTTCCATTTCTTCCATTTCGCGAGTATCGAATTTAAAGGCCATAGCTGAATTCTGTTCTGATTCTAATTGCTTCAGTGCGCCATCTAAACAATTACCTGTATCTATATCAGCAATAACTATATTAGCTCCTGCCTCCATTAGCCGCTTTGCAATTGCCAGACCTATGCCTCTGGCCCCGCCGGTGATAATGGCTGTTCGTCCTTCAAGTGAGATTAAGTTTTGAATAGAAGCGTTAGAAAAATCAGCAATAGCCATAATG
>JAJONM010000140.1 GCA_021323415.1 Rickettsiaceae bacterium | reverse complement strand
AACTATAAAAAAATTAATTATAAGGATTTTTATCATGAACAAATTTTCAAAAATGATACTAGCTACAACAGCACTTATCGCTGTTTCATCTACTGCTAATGCTGCTGTTAACGGTCTTAGCCCGTATGTAAGAGGTAACTTACAGTACTTATTCAGCAGCAATGAAGATGCTCGTGTTAGCGGTGTAAAATTCAACAGCGATGAAGAAGCAGGTCTCGGCATTTCTGGTGCAGTTGGTACAAAATTATTAAACGACTTTAGAGTAGAAGCTGAAGTGCTTTATTTTGCAACTGAGATTGAAAATACAAACACTGACATTGATAACCTTGCTTTCATGGTTAACGGATACTACGACCTTAAAACTTCTACTAAATTCACTCCTTACGTTGGAGCAGGTATCGGTTTAGCGAATATTGAAGTTGATGCACCAGCATATAGAAATTCTGATAACGTATTTGCTTACCAAGCACTCGTTGGTGTTTCTTATGAGCTTGATAAAAATAGCTCAGTTACAGCAGGTTACCGTTATTTCGGCACGCAAGATTCTGAATATAATGGCATAAAAAGAACTTATGGAAAAAACGTTCTTGAAGTTGGTTACCGTTACTCGTTCTAATCTACTTAATACTTAAGAAAGGGGAATAGATTTTCTATTCCCCTTTTTATTTGGATAATACCGACACAACGGAATTTGTGAGTTTACTAAGTTCTTCCGGCGTCATAGTAAACGGTGGCATAATATAAATAACATCACCAAATGGCCTAAGCCATACACCTTGTTTTATAAATTCTTGCCGGAGTTGCTGAATTTTTTGCTCATCAGCTTGGATTTGCACTACACCAATTGCGCCTTTTACCCGCACATCCTTTACCCCGGCAAATTCTTTACATGGTGAGAGCTCATCATATAATTGCTGCTCTATAGCTTCTACTTGCTTTAGCCTTGGCTCGCTTTCAAATAAATCCAGCGATGCGTTTGCCGCCGCGCATGCCAGAGGATTGGCCATAAAAGTTGGGCCACTCATTAGCGCATTGCTCATGTCATTCCCCAAGAATGCCTCAAACACATGGTTTTTAGCCATAGTTACAGCCATGCCCATTGTGCCTCCAGTTAGGGCTTTACCTAGGCACATAATATCAGGCTCGATAGCTGCTTCCTGACAAGCGAACATATTGCCAGTACGGAACATATTGCCAGTACGGCCAAAACCAGTCATTACCTCGTCAGCGATGAATAGTAGATCGTATTTTTTAGTGATACGGTAAATTTCAGCCAACACATCAGGTGAGTGAAATTTCATGCCGCCAGCACCTTGCACTAAAGGCTCGATTATCACCCCCGCAACAGTGCTTTGGATTCCCTCTACCATCATGTCAAATTCAGAAAAATCATATTCATCTACCGGTAGACGCATACCAAATTGCTTTGGCATATATTCGTTAAATGACTTGTGCATGCCGTTATCAGGATCACAAAGCGACATGCAGCCCATAGTATCCCCATGATAACCATGATGGAAACTGATGAATTTATTGCGCCATTTATCGCCTTTATTTTTCCAATACTGCACAGCCATTTTGAGCGCAGTTTCCACCGCAGTAGAACCAGAATCAGTAAAGAATGCACGCGGCAGGCCAGTTAATTTAGCTAAGCGCGAAGCTAATATATAGGCCTGCTCGTGCGCAGCACCGGCAAACATTACGTGCGGCATTTGGTGTAATTGGTTTTCAACCGACTTAATTATATGCGGGTGATTATACCCATGGCATGCACTCCACCACGATGAGATGCCATCGATCAGTTCACTGCCACCCTCCAGTTTGATTTTGCAAGCCTCAGTCCCAATTACCTGAATTGGTTCAGGCGCAATTTGTTCTTGCGTATAAGGATGCCATATGTGCGGCTTGCCGAGATTGTACCAGTTTGAAGTGCTTTTTTTAGTCATTTACTTTATTATTAAGAACTAGGAACTTAACCTACCGCACAATCGTTAATTTTTTCTTTACTATTTTCCAGATTTATTCCTAAGCGATTGAATAATGCTACATCCTCATTTTGCTTAGGATTCGGAGTGGTTAAAAGCTTCTCACCATAAAAAATGGAATTAGCCCCAGCCAAGAAGCACAAGGCTTGCATTTGCTCGTTCATAGCTTCACGCCCCGCAGAAAGCCTGACATATGATTTTGGCATCATAATACGGGCAACCGCAATGGTGCGGATAAAATCAAAATGGTCTATATCACCGATAACATCAAGCGGCGTTCCTTTTACTTTTACCAGCATATTTATCGGAACAGATTCAGGGTGCAGAGGCAAATTAGCAAGAGTTATAAGCATTTTTGCCCTATCTGCAATTTCTTCACCCATCCCTACAATACCACCACAACAGGTTTTTAGGCCAACTTCGCGAATGTTTTCTAATGTTTCGAGCCTATCCTGATACGTGCGTGTGGTAATAATTTCCTTATAATACTCTTCAGATGTATCAATATTATGATTATAGTAATCAAGCCCAGCATCTTTTAGG
>JAJONM010000101.1 GCA_021323415.1 Rickettsiaceae bacterium | reverse complement strand
CTCGATTGATTCGTCTGTCTGTTCACCTGTGTAAATTTCTGCAACTGCGCGAAGTAACCCATGCCTTAATTTTTCATCAAAATAAAAGTCTTTTAAATTCGGGTACCACAGTTCTATTAATTTATTTGAAAAAAATAGATTTAACTCCGGCAATCCAAAAGCCTGCGGGTGCTGCCCCAGCATAGCATTTATAACTGAGGTAAAAGAGCGAGGTGGGGCTAAAAGAAATAATGGGGATGCCATTTTATTTCAATTTTCCTTCAACAAATCATAAACCTTTTCATGGAAAATCGGACCATGACCAAAGTAATCATCCTCACCAAATAAATCACCATGATCTGCAGTTATGATAAAATGTGTTCTATCTTTTGCCGCTTTTTCCATTAACACACCAATAAGCTTATCAACATATTCAACGCTTTTTATCTGGGCATTACGGAGCATTGACATGCGCTCCTGAGTTATAAACTCGTTCCATTCCACTTGCTGTGTTGTAGTAGGATTTTGTATTTTCTTAATAACACCATGAACACCAGATATAATAGGAAGTGTCTGATCTTCAAGCATATATGGGTAGTGAGTTTCACCAAGGTTTAGGAAATAGTAATTAGTCTCATCTTCATCTTCAGGCAAATCAATCTCTTCAACCATCTTGGCGAACATATTATGGTTTGGCATTAATTTGTAATCATCAAAATCACGGGCAAATGGCGTTGATGGATTTAGCACCGGCATCGATACGCGACCATATGTAGTATAACCAAGATTGCCTAAAACTTTTGGTAATGATAAATGTGGCAAAAAGCTTTTAAAATCTAGGCCAGTAAGCCCTGTACGTTTTTCCCAGTCAATATATTCATCTTTATATACTTCTGAGGCCAGAATCTTTGTGGGGCTGGAATGTGGAAAGAGACCCATACTAAATGCACTATGAGATGGTGCCGTCCAAGAAGCATATGAATAACGTTTTTCTGCAACACCCAATCTATCTATATTAGGTGTATTGGCTGCCTGAAATGAATCAAAACGGCAACTATCCATTATTATACATACTATATGATTACCTGTTCTATCTGTCATTTTACTCCCTGTCTTCAGTCTCACTATTAGATGGAATCCCCATCGCTTTCTTTAAATCTGGTATCCCTGTACCATTCGAGTTTAAATTATTTATATCTGATTTTAGAACTTTTAAATCGTATGGTGATCCGCGTATAACATCGCTGGCTTCACTATTTCCAACTGGCACGTTTGCCCCCATTGCCTGCCAGAAATTTTGTTTTTCGCCGCTTGTTTGAACAGCATTCTGTTCAGGAACTAACCAATTGTTTATCTCAGCTACACTATTGGCAGAAAGTGCTCCAATAGATTTCCAAAAATCAAGACTACCTATAACATAATTATACCTTGATTCATCAAGCTGGCCCTGTACATTTAATAAGTTACTTTGTGCATCAAGCAAATCACTCTTTGTATTATTGCCTGCTTTTACTCCATCTACAACGGCCTGCAATTCGGCTTTAGCAGAAATTAGCCTAGAGTTACCAGCCTCAACATCAGCAAAATATGATATAAGATTAATTGCTGATTTCTGTGCATTAATACGTGTTCCACTAATTTGTGCCTCATATTGTTTTCCGGCCGCTTTATAGCGATGCCTTGCCGCCGCTACACCTGCTGTATCACTACCACCTGAAAAGAATTTCCAGTTTACAGACACACCAACAACATCATTGGAAAAATTACTATTATCACTGGTTAGTGGAGCACCTTGACGGTCTAAGTTATTATCATATTCAGAATGTTTGGCGAAAACATTAACCGTTGGAAAATATTTTGTTTGCTGAGATTTTACTTCAAAATGCGAAACATCTTTTGCCAGGCGGCTTTCCATAAGCTTAAGGTTGTTTTTTTCTGCTAGTGATGCCCAATACAGAGGATCCTGTGGATTAGGCATTGATACAATCATGTCAGGCTGAAACAATGCTATATCATCTGCCTTTATTTTGCCACCGGTAAACTCCTCTAATGATATTTTAGCGAACTGCATATCGTTCTCAGCCCTAATTTTATTTGCCTCAGCTTCAGCTAATTTAGCGTTAGCATAATCAACATCACGTTTAGGTTTTGTTTTTACCGCAAATCCTTGATTTGCGTCATCAGAACGTACACGTGCCAATTCCAGTTCACCCACTGCTGATTGCAGGCGGCTTTTAGCTATTAAAACATCTGCATAAGCTTTAGAGATACGATATATAAAATCTTCAAGGGCCATTTCATAAGTTGCATTTTCCAGGTTGATTTTTATATAACTCATACGGCATTCAGCAAATTTTGGTAAATCTATTATTGTTTGGCTAACTGTTGCAGTTATTGCTTTTTGTTCACCACTTACCGCGCTGTTAGTTATAGCAGAACCCTCACCAATAATAGTTCCCGGCTCATCCTGGTCATAATCCGCATAAGACGCAGTTGCAGAAAGTTGCGGCCACATCTGCCTGCATGCTTTGCTTTTATCATCACTTGCCGCACGCCTTAAGTATTCAGCACTATTTAGTAATGGGTCGTTCTTTATAGCGTAACGGAATATTTGATTTAGGTTTGTTGCCTGTGCATTTGATATGCAGGCTCCAAATAAAACTAAAGTAATTATAACTATTTTTTTCATTACGGTAGCCACGCCCATAATTCAACCGTTATAAACCTATAAGCCGCTCTAGTCAGAACTTCCCATACGCTTATATAATCACCATTTACTTTAGCGTAACCTGTCATACCAGATTTTAGCATAGTGTTATCAGTCAGAGTAATAACCAAATTTACTACACGGCCATACGGTTTATTTTGCACTTCAGGATCAATGGTTTTTACAACACCATCAAAAGTTTTATCAGGATATGCCATTGTACGGAGTCGTACAGTACTACCAACTGATACATGCGAAACATCGGTTTCAGGAATTTCAAGGATTGCTTTAAACCCACTTTCATCTTGAACTATAGATAATGGAGTCCCCTTTTCTAAATAATGGCCTTGCTTTTCTTTTAGATATAAAGTGCCAAGCTTACCATTAAATGGCATCCTGAGTTCACTACGTTTAATTTGATCTTCATACATTTGGATGCCAGCTAAAATCGGTTGTAGCTCTGCTTCTGCAGCTGCAATTTCTTCAGGTGGCACACCTGCTTTTACTTTATCTAAATTTGCCCTCGCTTCTGATACTTGTTTTTTGTCAACTTCACATACCTGCTCAACTGATGCCATAGTTTCAAGTGAAATAGCTCCTGATTTATACAACTGCCTTTGTCTTGCACATTTCTCTTCGCTATATACTCCCCTTACCTGCGCTACTTCAAGCGCTTGCTCTGCAAGTAATACTTCTTCTTTAGAGGGTCTTGCTTTTAATTGATCAATGAATGCTTGCTGTTGCTGTAGCTTACCTTTTTGTATTGCCAGTTGAGCTTCGTAATCATTTGTCGAAAGCTTTGCAACTAACGTATCTTTCTTTAATGATTCACCACCATCGTAATAAACCTTATCAATAATACCCGCCACATCAGTGCTTATCTGCTGTTGTGTAATTGGCAATAAGATAACCTGACCGCTGGACGCATAGGGATATGGAAATGGCAATGCTATCAATAAGGTAACAATTGCAATTTTTTTTCTACGTACTAACTTTGGATCAGCTGGCGATTTTACAATTGCCAATTCTTCTTTTACCTCTTCAGGTAAAATACGCTCGCGCCATCTCTCAAATTTTCTGGTTTTATGGTAATGCGCATTAATTTCTTTCAGGCGTTTTGATATTTTATAACCCAAAAATCCTACAATTGCAGCAATCAGTATTATACTTTTTGTGCCAAATGTTATATTTAATAAATTAAATACAACAAATATCGCCAATGCAATAAAGCTAAAAACAAACACACCGCATACTAATGCATACGCAGCCATAACAGTGCTAGTTTCCCTTACATAGACACCTTTATCTAATTTATTAATTAATATCTTGAATGCTTTTTCACGTAATTCAGGCTCATTACAAAAAGCACTTATAAACCTATAGCCAGTACTTTTGAAGAATGGGCAGATATTAATCATTAATGATATGGAGGTAATCCATGCAAGTGTGCCACCGAAATGCTGTATTAACCCGTTAGAAACCCTACTATGTGACCACAAAAAGACAGCGAGGCTAAATAGCCACAAACGCGCAATTATAGGAGCCGCTTCTAACCATAAAGTCTGATTACGGTCAAATTTTTCTGTGTCATCTATTTTTAATGTAAAGCGTGGCAGGACACCACCGAACAAACCAATGGATATATTTTTAACAGTAGCACCAAATGCGTAAGCAACTGCTGCTGTAGTTAGAGTACTTAATACGCTGATAATTAAAAAACCGAAAATTAAATCGTTTATTATAACGCTATAACCACCAACCATATTACTAATATCAGTGGTTACCAGAGTCATGCTATGCAATATAATCATTACTGCTGCAAACAGGCAGAACGGCAATGCGTATAGCGAATATTTTGCATATGATAGCGTATCACGGCTTGATCTTAGAAATTCAGTTGGATCACCTAAATCCCATGTTTTTGTTGATGTGAAATACTCTAATATCTTTGATTTAGGTTTGCTTTCAGGATTACTATTTTCATTAGCTGAAGCCAAAACTTTTATTAGTCCACGTCTAGCTTGTTCAAAAGTTTCTTGTCCAGCTTTAACAATACGTTCTTTATTAAAAACTTCAGATTCTTTAATTGCTTTTAGAGCCTCTATTGCATCATAATTTAGATTAATTTTTGTGGGAGATTTTTGCTCCGGTTTCTCAGTACTTACAATTGCTTGCGTATTTGTTTCAAATAAAGCTTTAGTAATAGGATGTCCAAGCGCCTCATTGCTATCTAGTAGTTGTTTTTTCTGTAAGTCTTTAAAGAAACTATCTATCTCAATTGGAGTGAGGTCTTTAGCGAAATGTAAATAAATCTTTTCAATTAACTGTTGGTATCTGTCGCCGCCTTCTTCAAATAGTGCATTTAATAAATACATCTGCCAGGAGTTAAAGTTATACAGCACTTCACCACCTACTTCCATTTGGTACTCTTCTGAACCTTCAGGCTTTACCATAAAGAAGAGTACTTCTTTACCATTTATGGTTTT
>JAJONM010000100.1 GCA_021323415.1 Rickettsiaceae bacterium | reverse complement strand
AAACAAAGATTCTTTGTCATAGGCTTGGTAAACGTGGTGTTTGCTATTGGTTAGAAATGCTTCTAGCGTGTTTTGTTCAACAAGATCCGAAGAGACGACCAAGATATGAAGTTTGGTTTTTTTATGGAAGCGGGAAGCCTGATAGTAATAAGGGTATCGTAAGGAAAGTTTTCGCTTAGACTTAAGCTCTTTTTCAAAACAACTAATGCTAGCTTGCGGCGGGTCAATTTCTTGATAAATGGTGTGAAGTAATTCTACGGCGTAGAAATTGCTGAAATCGAGTTTTGCGTAGTAATGTTTTATTGTTTCCACAATTATCTCCTTAATTAAAAAATGAGGTAATTTTAATGAATCCTTTCCAAGAAGGGTTTATTATTGTTATTATCGTTCTTGAGGAAAGTGGTCAGGACCAATTACCTCGCCAACCCAAATCAAGTTGCCGCTTGGTTTGGGTTTTTTATTTTCCCTCCAACTCAAACTTTAAAATCGTTTTTATTGAAGTAAAGTCATCGTAGCATGTCTTTTTTTGACATGGTAGAGAAAAAAGTTTCGATAAAATTACTATGAGAAATTAATGCATGAAATTCAGAGATGAATTTCTCTGTTACATAGGTATGGCATGTCTTAATAGATTCTGTATAATCAAGATTAAAGACCTAGGCTGAATTATGCACATGGAGTAGAGCAAATGGTGACAGAAATTGATGAGCGTAGAGGGCTTGTTAAAGTTAGCTGGAAGGATATACGTGATCGTGTTGCTAAAGTTGAACCAACTTTTGTGAAGATTGTGGATGAGTTAAGTCCTGATAAAAACTTCCCATTATTTCTTGCTTATTTTCCATATGGTGCATTAAAAGGGGATACACATAGCCCTTTTATTCCAAAAGAAGATGGTGGTTTTTATCGATTATCTGATCCCAATGCCCCTAAAGATGTTATTAAGCATCTTGGCTACGGGAAAGCAGACTCGCCTCTAGGAATGGTTCTTGAGAAAAATTTTGAGTTATTTGTTGATTTAAAAAATGAAGGGATTACCATCCCAAGAGCTATTTATGCTCCGGGACATTTTTTTTCTTTTATAAGAAATTTAAGTAAGCAAAATTCACCAACACACTCATATAGCACAAACAGGGTCCTTTCTACCTCTTCAGGAGCTCGATCTACTCTCATGCTACCCAGCATTGGCTGTATGAAAAATCATGTAAACCTTCAACGTGAGTTCAATATACAATTGCCAGCACCCAAAGCCCTCTATGATCATTGGGCCATTTTTAAAGAAATCGCTGGCAGCCCTATCCTTAAATGTGATTGGCGCTCTTGTCTCCTGTATTTTTCTGAACCTTGGATAAAAAAATTACATTCAGATAAATCATGGGCACCTTTAAAACTGTACCTGCATGAGAAAGCCTGGCAGTTTTTTAAATATGATTTAAATAGGCATCAATTTGAGCTAGCATTTTCTCTTATTCAAAAGAAACGCAACTTAAAACCAAATCCTTATTTGGCAGATACTGCCAAGCATTTATTTGGAATAGCTGTTGCTGGCTCTCCAGGATATGCTCCTTCCTGTAACAATGCGTTTTTACCTTTAGCGGACCTACAGCAAGTTTTTGTTGAATCCTACAGGCAAAAAAAATATATTCCCACTGTTATCCAGCCAGCTTATTTTAATTTTGAACAAGATAATTTACCCATTTATTATTCCTTACTTTATCCATCTACCTTTGAGTTCTCACCCAAAGCAAGAAAGATTCCTAATACATTATTTGATCTTCGTGAATTAAAGCATATTCTAAAAACATTTCAAGAAGAACTTAGTGGAGAAGATAACGTTTTTACTGATTCAGTCATGCATCGGGCTGCAAAATCAATTATTTTTCGATACTTTCACAACGAATATGATCGCCACCATGTTATACAAGACACTAGTGAGATTACTGATTATGATAAGCGATTTAACTTCATAATGCCTGGTGTCCAAGAAAACCCCGGCGCACACTTTGCAAGTGATGCTGCCTTTGTTCGTGGATGTATTAGCATACAAACAAGAAAAAAATTCTCAGTAACAAGAGCTTGATAAAGTATTTCTATAGTTAGAGATACAAATAATAAAGCATGTGCATGCTATAAAACCGCTAAAATACCATATCATTCTGGCACCAAGAAAATGATAAACTAAACCTCCCGTGCTAGGACCAATAACAGCACCTAGTGCATAGACGCTTTTATATAAACCTAAAGCTTGCCCCTTATTCTTGCCAGAATTGTTATAGATTATAAGCTGCGCGACTGAAAAAAATATCATCTCACCACATGTATAAACCACATAAGCCAAAACAGCTATAAGAAAAATCGACGGTCCGTTGAGAAGCAACAATCCAAAACCCAATAAAAAAATACCAACTCCCATCAAAAGAATTTTATTAGCTTTTTCAAGTTTTATCACCAATGGTGATTGAAGAAAAATAATTAATAGAGGATTAATAGCATACAAAAAACTTAACTCACGATAGCTAATATGTTTGAAAGTATCCTTGATAAACACTAAAAATATTGCTATTTGTTGTGAGACAATAATGCTTGCACAAAATAGACAAAAAAAACTAATAACTAAAGTTTTTTTATTTTTATTAGAGCTGCTTTGGCTATTTACGTCTCCACAGCTTTGAGCATCAATCTTAGTTAGTGTTGTTACTTTTTTGAAAATTAAGAGGATTGAAAGAATTAACAACAAGCAACCAGATACGGAAAAAATAAATTTAATTCCATATGATGACAGGATACCAATGTAAAGAGCTGCCAAACCAATTCCGAGATTACTTCCCGTATATAAGAGATTAATACTTTTTAACTTTAACACTTCGCTCTGATCAGATTGCTGAATTACCCACAAGTTATTTGCTGTTAGAAATCCGTAAATAGATATCCCTAAGAAAAATAGCTCTCCAGCAAGAATAAAAGGGTTTAGAGAATTGCTTAATAAGAGAAAACAAACGCCTTCGAGAATCAAGCTTGTAATCAGAATAAGTTTAATTGAAAAAATATCTACAAGCTTACCTGCTACAACCCCTCCTACTAAACGCCCTATACTATAGATAGAAATTAATTGTCCCACAATACTCATATTCATATGTAGAACTGTTGTAAAATATAAGGACAAAAATAAGCAGGCTCCTCCTAAAGTGGATTCAAAAATATTTAAGAAAATTCCATACCAAGATTCTTGAGGCAAGCCATTAAAACTAGCCAGATAGTTTTTAGCCTCTACTTTAAATATAGTTTTTAGTGCCATAAGTCAGATCTAATTTCCATTTTGCCATGCATATTAGACTAACACTCAAGCTTTATTTTTTCCATAAAACACTTAAAAATAGTTTAGACATTTATAAAGACCAAATATCCTTTATTCTTTGAATACTAAGTTTCTGATAAAGCAAGGGATTTGCAAGCTCTAAAATAATGCTTTTCTACTTTTTTATTTTTAAATTGAATACCATCACAGCGCTTATTTATATTAGCCCATGCTTTAATAACTTTTTTCAGTGCTTTTGTTAGAAATATATTTCTCAATGATGCTGACAAAAGCCTTCTTTTAGTAATCCACGTATAAATTGTTTGTTTACAATATTACGGTTCTAACTTTGATACACTAGGATTATACAAACTGATGATTAGTTCTTCGTTATTAATTATTTGCCCTACTCTTGCTTGACCCCATACTTAAGAGCTTCTTCAGGAAGTTTACTCTTAGCATCTAACACTTCCACTCCTATTAACTTTCCATTCTTATCAAAGTCTAAATTTATAAACCCATTAACATCATTTACATTACAACAATATGTCTTTTTTACTTCGCCCGGTAATATATTCTCTTTAATTAAAATATAGGCTGCATTTGCCTCTTTGTCATAGGTAATTTTCATGGTTGAGAATTCCTTAAATTATTTATATAGTTCTTACTTACATTGTTAATTACTGTAATAACTTTTCCACTTTGAGATTGCGCAACAAAAAGCTGACTATCAGAATTATAGTACCCTAACTTCCATTCCCCATCGTGATAGTAGTTAAATGACTCTCCCTTATTCACAAGGCTTTCTACATCTGCTGTTGAAATGCCCCTTTGTTCCATTCGCTCTACAGCGTGTGGAGCATAAGATAAACCATCTACGTCTGCCGCCCCATCTGTTTTAAGTGCACGCCATACAGCCGTTATCCCGCTAACCATAGAGCCAGCTAAATCTCCGAAAGCAACAAGTGGCGCAGAAATACCTATTACCAAGGCACTTCCAAATGAACCCCATGCCAAACCTGAGTGCTGCTCTGCATACTCAGCTAACTTTTGTGCATTGCAAGATCTTTGATCTTGGCCTTGCAAACAATCATTAAACATTTCACCAAACGCAGAAGTCATCATACCATTTTCGAAGTTACCGCCGGTAGCAGCGGCAACGGTTCCGCCAACAACACCAGCGGCTAAGCCTCTGGACATGATTGTGGCTGTTTGGCTTCCGGTAATATCAATTCTAGCCATTTGGCCTGCCATTGCTTGGGAGACAGCAGCACTTAAAAAGCCATTTTTAAAGTTACCTCCTTCAATTGCACTTAAGCCACCGCCCACGATACCATGGGTAAGTGTGCGTTCAGCCGTAGCTGCTTGAGCAGTATCCAGAGCAGTTCCTGTTGCAGCCCAAGCATATTCATTCATCAGGGTAAATGCTGCAGTTCTTAAGCCTATTCCAATACTACCTGTCTGCGCATAGCTTACAATGCCGTTAAATTCAGCCGCCATCGCAAAACGCGTGAACATGGATAAACCTGCAAGTGCACCTGGCGCTGCAACCATCAGTGCGCCTACGGCGATTTCGAGGATTGAGGAGACAACAGGATTTCGTAATGCTTGCCCAATACCGTGAAAGATATCTTTAAAAGCATCGCGGATGGAATCCCATAGATCACTGAACCAGCTGAAGCCACTGGGATCTACGGCTGCAATGGGGTTGTTGTTGCAGTAGCTGTAGCGGTTTAAACATTGGCTGTTGCTAGGGTCT
>JAJONM010000031.1 GCA_021323415.1 Rickettsiaceae bacterium | reverse complement strand
AAGCCCTGCTTCCCAGGAAGCATCCGCCCCTTTCTTGGGGAGGCCAATAATAGCTACATCCCCACCACCACTAGCGCCAATTTTAAAATCATTTTTAAGAGGGTGAAACCAAATAGCCAGATCCCTGCCAATCGATGGAAGAGTATCATGTAAGTAATTACTAAGTGCTTTGAGCCTATTATCATCTGTCATTGTTGGTGCGTTTAATCTAATTCCTGAAGAGCTAGAAACTGAAGGACTTAATTCAGCTCCTCCTGAGCTAGAAACTGAAAGAGCCGTAGGCTGGAAAGCGGGCTTAAAAGTAGGTTGGAAAGTAGCAATTCTTCTTCCGATATCACATTTAATCGAGAATGGATCAGTTTTATTAAATTTATCTAATATACTAATAAAATCTTGCGGCCAAGAACTGTCTTTTGCTTTATCTGACGAAAGAAATTTAAAAGTCTGAACAGCCTTTTGGTCGTTCTTACTAACAGGAGCAATTTCAAAAGTTCCTGTAATCGGATCGAAATCAATATTAACAGGTACTACAAGCGCCCCTATGAATCGGCCACCTAAATAAGTAGCAAGCTCTTTAAGGATATCGTTATCTGTAACTGCTGGTGCGTGTAATCCTGCTTTCATATTAACCCCGTCAAATTTTCATTAATTGTCCGCCTGCGAATGGTTAACTATTTAATACATTGGCGCGACCATGTCAATATTTATTGTCATTTTTTGAGCAGTTTGACACAATAACGGCAACAACAGTAGTACTATAACAGGCGTATCAGCATAATTCCTGCGAATAATGCTAAAATAGAAAGTACTACCGAGGCTACTACATAAATACTCGCCTGAGCCAACTCTCCGCGCTCCAATAACGTTACAGCATCAAGTGAAAATGCAGAAAATGTAGTGAAACCACCTAGTACACCAACCGCAGCAAATGCACGCAAATCATTACTATGCGGTAGTGTTTTTGCCATATATCCGACCAATACACCCATAAGGCACGAGCCTATTACATTGATTATAAGAGTGCTATAAGGAAAAGACAGTCCCAAAATATTAGCAGATTTTGACATAAGCAAATAGCGCAAGACTGAACCAATTGCGCCACCAATGGCTATATATAGTAGTGTCATTTTTTTGCCTCCCTCAGCTTCTGCCAATACTCCAACCTTTTCCTAATATCACGCTCAAACCCACGCTCAACTGGTGTGTAGTATTCCGTGCGGGACATCTTCTCAGGAAAATAATTTTGGCCAGAAAAAGCCTCGGGCGTATCATGGTCATAGATATATCCATCACTGTAGCCAGCATCTTTCATAAGTTTAGTAGGAGCATTTAATATATGCTTAGGAGGCGATAGTGAACCATTAGTTTTTGCATCTTTAACTGCAGATTTATATGCCATATATGCCGCATTTGATTTTGGGGCGGTCGCCAGATAAATTACCGCCTGTGTAATAGCCAGTTCTCCTTCAGGAGAACCCAAAAAAACATAAGCGTCTTTGGCAGCATTGGCTTGCACCAATGCTTGCGGGTCGGCCATGCCAATATCCTCAACTGCAAAACGCACTAGCCGACGCGTTATATATAATGGGTCTTCACCACCATCTAGCATACGCGCAAACCAGTATAGGGCGGCATTCACATCAGAACCACGCAATGATTTATGCAATGCGCTGATTAAGTTGTAATGCCCATCCTGACTCTTATCGTAAAGTGGGAAACGCTTTTGTAATATGCCAGAAAGCTTTGCAACATCAACTGGTTCTGGTAAATCCAGTGCAAGTAATTCTTCGCACATGCCAAGTAAATAGCGGCCATCACCATCTGCCATAGTGCATAACGCACTCTTCGCTTCATCAGTTAAATTTAATTGTTTATCAGCATATTGCTCAGCCTTTTTAATTAATAACATTAATGAATCTTCATCAAGGCTATTTAGTATCAAAACCTTACAACGTGATAAGAGTGCCGAGTTTAGTTCAAATGATGGATTTTCAGTAGTGGCACCAACTAATGTAATAGTACCATCTTCAACATATGGAAGAAAGAAGTCCTGTTGGGCGCGGTTAAAACGATGGATTTCATCTACCATAAGCAAAGTATTTTTACCATCTTGTTTACGCGCCTCAGCAGTCGCAAATACTTTTTTCAAATCAGCAACACCACTGGTAACTGCAGAAATGGTTTCAAACTCATAATCAACTTGTTTAGCAAGAAGACGGGCTATAGTTGTTTTACCACAACCAGGCGGCCCCCAAAGAATTAGGCTTGGTACTGTTCCTTTGGCAAGCAAGCGGGTGAGTGAGCCATCTGCGCCTAAAATATGCCCCTGCCCTACAACTTCATTAAGAGTTTGTGGGCGAAGTATATCGGCCAAAGGCTTATATTGGCCAGGGTGTGATAGGAGTGTTTGCATATGGGTATAATATGTGCAAGGGCGCAAAAGCGCAAGAGTCCAAGGCGCAAAAGTAAACTCTCTTTTTCAATTTAAGCTCACACTCCGTATGTAGTGAAAGCGAAGATGTGTGACTGCGCTCTCGCCCTTTTGTTCCATTACCTAACATTCAAAATCACATTAACTACACGATTTCCGCGCTTTATAGTGATTTTTCCGCTTTGTGCCTTTTCCTTAAGTACTTCTTCTAACTGCTGGGTAGTAGTAATCTCAATGCCATTTATCTGCTTTATAATATCATTTTTATGGAAACCTAAACTACTAGCCACACCAGGCTCAACACCTGTTATTATAACGCCAGATTCAGTAATATTTAAACCAAGCTCTTCAATCAAAGCCGGAGAAATATTAGCAACAGTTGCTCCAGCCAAAGGATTATTACCCTTTATAAAACGCGCATCACGCTTTGGCTCCTCTGGCGCAGCTTTCATATCAACTTTAAGTTTTTTTGTTGAATCGCCACGCAAAATCTTAAACTCGGCACTGCCGCCTATTTCATAAGTTGCGACACGGAAATTAAGTGAATGTTCATCTGAAATATCATGCTCATCAACAGCAACTATAACATCGCCAACCTGCAGGCCAGCATCAGCTGCAGGGCTATCTTCAATAATTTTCGCTACTATTGCACCATTTGGCGTTTCCATGCCCAAAGACTTTGCTATTTCATAATTCACACTTTTTGTAGACAAACCAAGCCATGGCCTTACGATATGGTCACCTTTGCTACGCACAACGGTTGCCACCATATTTGCAGGAATTGCAAAGCCAACACCTTCTGATCCACCAGATCTAGTAAATATTGCAGAGTTAATTCCAGCAAGTTTTCCTTCCATATTAATAAGCGCACCACCGGAGTTACCCGGATTAATCGCGGCATCAGTCTGGATAAAGAACTGGTAATCAGACACACCAACTGTCGTACGCGCAACCGCTGAAACTATACCGCTAGTCACAGTTTGTCCAACACCAAACGGGTTGCCAATCGCCACCACCAAATCACCCACCTCAAGTTTATCTGAGTCCATCAATTCGAGAAATGGCAAATGCTTATCACCTGCAATTTTAAGTAATGCAAGATCAGTCCTATCATCCTTAACCAATACTTTTGCTTCAAACTCACGGCGATCTGATAACACAACTGTAATCTCGGTGCTGCCTGCAATAACATGGCTATTAGTTATTATATGCCCATCTTGGCTTACTATAACACCAGAACCGAGTGAACTTTCTACTCTCTCTGTAACTCCATCCTCAGCAAATTTATCACCAAAAAAATGCTGAAATACAGGATCATTTAAAAATGGCGATAGCCCACTTCTAACCTGCACTTTTTTCTTCGAGTAAATATTGACTACCGCAGGTGATGCCTTCTTCACCAGAGGGGCAAAGGAGAGCATAACCTCTTCTTTAGAACCAGGGATTTTCTTGTCATCAGCATAAGAATAAGATGAACAAAATAACACAAGTAGCACCGTGAAATAATATTTTATTTTCATTTATATACCATAAAAATTTATCAACCATTGGTTATTATATTATATAGTATTTTATATTTATTCAACTATTGCAAACGCGCTTACAATATATATATTGAAATAGATTATATTGTCTTTGCTATAGATAGTATAAAATATAAAATTCCTTTATTGATTAAAAATTTATGAAGTCACGGTTACTAAAAGTTGCTATTTATTTTATTGCAATTGCATTCTCCGCAGTAGCATGTGCATCCACACAATCTATAGAAAACCAAGAGCAAGAGCAATTTCGCGGCTGGTTAATAACTTTCAGCCAGGATGCAAGAGCCCACGGCATTAGTGATAACACGATTTACCAATTCCTGAAAAGAGCAGAATTTCTACCTAAAGTTATTGAGCTGGATAGAAAGCAGCCAGATACCACCAAAACATTTGATGAGTATATAAAATCTGTAGTGCCAGAAAGAAGGCTAAAAGAAGCAAAAAAACAGTATGAAGAAAACAAAGCTTTATTAGAAAGAATTGGCAAACAATATAAGGTACAACCTCGCTTCATAATAGCCTTATGGGCAGTTGAAAGTGACTTTGGCAAAATCACTGGCAATTTTAGTGTCGTAAATTCCTTGGCAACTCTTGCCTATGAAGGAAGGCGTGCGGAATTTTTCCGTGGAGAGTTATTAAATGCCCTCGCCATTATTGATAAGGGGCATATTCAGATTGATGATATGAAAGGCTCCTGGGCTGGAGCTATGGGCCAAACACAATTTATGCCATCCAGCTATTTAAAAATGTCAGTTGATTTTGATGAAGATGGTAAAGCAGATATATGGAGCTCTCGTGAAGATGTATTTGCATCAATTGCTAATTATCTTTCCACAATTGGTTGGGATGAAAAAACCACCTGGGGACGTGAAGTCAAACTCCCACAAAATTTTGATAGCAAACTTGTGGGCAGAACTATCGAAAAAACTTTAGCTGATTGGAATAACTTAGGAGTCCGCAAAACTGACGGAAGCAAACTAAGCGGCAACCAAAAACTAATCGCTTCGATAGTAAAGCCAGAAAGCGATAAAAACCGCGCATATATTATATATTCAAATTATAAAACAGTTCTCCACTGGAACAGATCTTTATATTTCGCAACTGCTGTAGGACTTATCTCCGATAGCATCATTAAGTGAGGAATTAACGATGGCAAAATTGCAAAATAAAATTTGCTTATTTGTAGCTCTTCTGCTTGTAGCATCCTGCGCCACGAAAGATAAAACAAGCATGACAGGAGTTTATAAAGTAGGTAAACCATATACAGT
Organism: Rickettsiaceae bacterium; assembly: GCA_021323415.1. GTDB lineage: Bacteria > Pseudomonadota > Alphaproteobacteria > Rickettsiales > UBA6187 > JAJONM01. The sequence continues at coordinate 14,058 of JAJONM010000031.1, read as the reverse complement.
TGCAGGGGCAACATACACTCCAAAGGAACAGCCAACTTATGATGCAGTTGGTATGTCTTCATGGTATGGCAGTGATTTTCATGGAAAGAAAACAGCTAACGGCGCAACTTATGATAAAAACGCATTAACCGCTGCACATAACACTTTGCCACTTCCTAGTATGGTGCGTGTCACCAATTTGGAAAATAACAAAACTTTAATTGTTATGATAAATGACCGCGGACCATTCACTAAAGGCCGAATCATTGATGTGTCAGAAAAAGCTGCCGAAATATTAGGTTACAAAGATAAAGGTGTAGCAAAAGTACGCGTACAATTCTTACCCGGTCAAACTAAAAGGTTACTGTCTGATATGGGCATAAAACAACCAGCTTTTGCAGACACAGAAACCGCTGCTGTTGATACAAAAGTAGATGCAACCCCACTTCCAGCTATAACTAAAGTTACTAGCACTAATCCAGCAGATGACTCTGTAGCACCTTCTAATATAAAAGTTGCAAGTTCGAGTACGCCTGAAAGCAGCTTAAAAGCTGGCAATGTAAAAAGCGATAAGGCAGTAAAACCAATAGAGATAAAGGAAATATCAGAATCAGATTTAATCGAAACTGAAGAAGGACCAGCTAAGGTAGTAGAAGAATCAGATCCACAGAGGGCAGCAGCAATGGCTGTTGGAGCGACTACCATTGCTGGGGTAACAACAGTAAAAGCAGAGCCAAAAGAAGAAGCAGCTACCGCAGAAGCAAAAACTACTAAAAAAGTAGAACAAAGCTTTATTCAGGCAGGAACATATAGCTTGAAAGCAAATGCCCAAAAAGCAGAAAAAAAACTAAAACCACTTGGCGATGTAGCTATACGGCCATATAAATCAGGCGAGAAAACTTTCTATCGTGTTCGCCTTGGGCCTATTGAAGATGAAAAAATTGCTCAGTCAGCACTCAAGAAAGTTATAAAATTAGGCCATGCTGACGCAATGTTAATAAAAGATATGGTGACTATTACTGAATAATTAATATTTTATTATTTTCCATGTATGATTTTATAATTCAAAAATGGAATATATAAATGAAACAACTAACAGTCCTATTACTAGCCTTAATAATCTCGAACTTAGCAAATGCCACTGACACCTGGCCTAGGGTTAATTCTAGGAACACCTCTGTTGATATAGCAGATATCAGCTCTAGCGGGCAAAGTAAAGACGGCAAACCCGCAATTAACAATCCGCAATTTATTGCTACTAAAGATGCAACAAATATCAAACCAAGCGAACCTGTGATCAGTCTCAGGATAAATCAGGACATACGCGCTTATCCACTCCGCGTACTAATGTGGCACGGTATAGTAAATGATGTTGTGGACAATACACCTGTTGCAATAACTTACGATCCGCTAACTAACACATCGATTGTTTTTGACCGCCGTCTTGATGGCAAAACTTTAGAGTTTAGCAATACCGGAAAGTTATATAACTCAAATATGATAATGTATGATAAGGAAACCGAGAGCTGGTGGCAGCAATATACCGGAAAATCCATTGCTGGCCAGCTAAACGGGAAAGCCTTAGAAATACTTCCTTCCCGTGTTGAATCACTAGCACTTTTCTACGATAAATATCCAGAGGCTAAAGTGCTTGTACCAAATGATCCTTCATCCTATAGCTATGGCATTAATCCATATATCGGCTACGATACCTATTTCCCACTAATGTATAAGGGCAAATATAACAAAGAACTACCGCGTATGGAATATCTTGTAGTGGTAGGTAATCAGGCATGGCCGCTGGAATTACTGAAGAAAAAGGAAGTTATACAAAAGGATAACTTACAGATTTCAATAAAACCGTACCAAAACTCAGCACTCAACAGCAATGAAATAAGTTTAGGGCGGGATCTGGGCAATGTAATAGTCCAACGCAAAACTGAAAATGGCGACCTAGTAGAAGTTCCTTACCTTGTTACCTTTGCATTTGCGTTTCATGCCTTCCAGCCGGATGGTGTGGTTAACAGTAATTAGTACGGTTACATATTCGGCTTAACATACGTATAATACAGCGACCAAGCCTGTTGCTTATATATTGCAACTTTCGTTTGAGCTGGGTAGTAAATTTCGGTTAGGTAATGCTCATACATAGCCGGCACATCAGTTTTTTGGGTACTATAAACACAGACAAAAAGCACTAAAGCAATCGATAGTAGATTAGACAGGCTATTGAAAATTCGCGGCCTAATTACCCCTCCTATGGGTGAAACATTTTGTATGTTTTTAATCCGGCTTTTAGTGCGCGGATGTGTAGAAAATACGCTAAAATAATATCCTTCACCTAATATTGAAAGCGCCCGTGCCATTGCCTCACCACCAAATGCATATGCTGATTCCTTATCGCACCGGTATTCAATCGAACGGCTAAGCCACTTACAGATAAAGTTATATATAGGCATAAAAATATACCTATAGAAAAAGTTTATGAAAAAATTGAAGAAATTATAAATTTTTACAATGAACACATGGATATACCAACCTATCTGCGGTAATAACCGGAAGCAGTTGGCAATTAAGATAAAAGCCCAGCGTAAAGCCCTGGAAATCTGGCAGTTTGCAACTTCATTAGCTGAGGTAAGAAGGCCAGGCAAATAATCGTGATTAGCCAAATGCGACATTTCATGCCCAAGTATCCCTCTTACCGCCTCCACATATTCCTTAACATTACTGGAATTAGCTTTAATTTTTTCCAATAACCCCACTGTAATTATTATACTTTTTCGCCTCAAGCTTCCCACAGCATAGGCATTAACCTCCGCATAATTAGGACTGACATAGAGCTCGACATTCGGCATATTAAACTTTTGCTTTAGCCAGTCGAACGAAGCTAAAATTTCTTCATGCCCCGGTATAGCCTTTGCCTTTTCAATCTTTGTATTGCCCTTATTGTAACTCCTAACAGTAAAGCCAAACAGGAAATCCAGTATTAGGTATGCAATCATTAGGATGCTGATACGCGAAACCAGAAAGTACAGCATATTCATGCCGACTTTATCAAACAACGTTTCCATAAAAATAAATATTGGAAAGAAAACGATCGCCATCGGAAGCAGGATTATAACGAAATTTACAATACTAAGGAGGAAGGTTAAAGTGAAGATTAATGGTTTGGTAAGCATTGGGAAGAGTCCGTAGTTCAGAATTCAGGGCCAGTATAGCGCAAAAGCGCAAGAGCGCAAAGACGCAAAAGAAAGAATAGTGACTTATTTTAAATTAAGCACCACACCCCGTAAAAGGCGCCCTACTGCTTTTTATGTGTAGTGCTTAATTTCAAAATAAGTCACTAGAGCCTAGAACGCTTCTTCCTTCATCTCCATCACCGGCTTTGCACCATTTACTATCGACGCAAGTAAACCATAACTATGCGGCAAGATTTTTTTCATGAAGAAGGTTGCTGTCGCAAGTTTAGCTTCGTAGAATTCTTTGTCAGCTTCTGGCTCTTGTAGTTTTCGGAGAGAGACTTCCGCAAGCTGCGCCCAGATATAAGCGAATACAACCAGTGCCATTAAACGCAAATATTCTGATGAAGCAGCAGCGGCCTCCTCCGGGTTAGCCATACCGTTGGCGGCAATCCATAAAGATGCCTGCTGGCCAGTGCCGAGTGCCTGATGAAGAGATTTTGTATAATCAGACATTTGTGGGTTATCTTTGTGTTTTTCTACAAACTCAGAAGCCGGATGGAAAAACGACCTTAGGTATTTACCGGTATTTTTTGGTAGTTTACGCCCTACCAAATCGAGCGCCTGGATACCGTTTGCGCCTTCATAAATCTGGGCAATACGCGCATCGCGCACATATTGCTCCATACCATGTTCTTTGATGTAGCCATGCCCACCATAAATCTGCATACCCATATTGGTTGACTCAAAACCAAGGTCAGTAAAATATGATTTCAAAATCGGGGTAACAAACTGGACAAAATCATCTGCGACCTGCCTTGTGGCTTCGTCGCTATGTTTCTTGCTTATGTCGATCTGAAGCGCAGTGTAGCCAGCCAGTGCGCGGGCGCCTTCGTTGAAACTACGCATGGTGAGCAGCATCCTTCTGACATCGGGATGCACCAGCAATGGGTCAGCCGGTTTATCAGGGTATTTCGCACCTTTTAGCGCCCTGCCTTGCAAGCGGTCTTTTGCGTAAATGGCAGCGTTCTGGTAAGAAACCTCCGATAACCCAAGCCCCTGCACACCGACATAAAGCCGGGCTTCATTCATCATGGTAAACATAGCACGCAGGCCATTATGCGGCTCACCGACCAGATAGCCAATGGCATTATCATAATTCATCACACAGGTTGGAGAGGCGTGGATGCCCATCTTATGCTCTATCGAACCACAAGTTACATTGTTTGGGTTGCCTAACGAACCATCACTATTTACGGTGATTTTCGGCACGATAAACAGGCTGATACCCTTAGCACCTGATGGCGCATCAGGTAATTTTGCCAGCACCAGATGGATAATATTTTCACTCAAGTTCTGCTCTCCGGCAGAGATAAAAATTTTTGAGCCATTGATTTGGCACGAACCATCGCCAAGTGGTTTGGCGGTGGTACGTATCAGGCCTAAATCAGTACCGCATTGTGGCTCAGTCAGGCACATTACGCCAGTCCAGCTACCATCAACCATTTTTGGCAGGTATTTTTGCTTTAGCTCGTCCGATGCATGTTTATGGATTGCGTTATAAGCACCATGTGTAAGACCGGGCGTTATGCCAAATGAAAGATTGGCCGAGCAAATCATTTCACTAATTGACATGTTGAGAACTTCCGGCAAGCCCTGGCCGCCATAGGTTTTGTCGCAGGTAAAACTTGTCCAGCCGGATTGCACATATGTTTCATACGCCTCTTTAAAGCCAGCAGGAACTGATACTTTGCCATTTTCAAATTTAAGGCCTTCTTCATCACCTGATTGGTTAAGCGGAAATAAAACTTCTTCACATAGCTTCGCACCTTCAGCAAGCAATGCGCTGATTAAGTTATCATCAACATCACCGAACCCTTCTAAATCTTTATATTTCTCGACTTTCAAAAAGTCCTTCAGGACAAATTCAAAATCACGGATTGGTGCTCTGTATTGCGGCATTTTTTACTCCTTGTTATAAAGTGCGAAGTGTTGTTAAATGCTACCTAACATTAATCACTGACACTCCACACTACTTTCCTTTATCGACTAAAAATTTTAAAGTCGTAATTACTGGGTAGTGGTCTGATCCGAGCGCTGGACCAATCTCTTTATCTTCAACTTTAATATTATCCGATAATACAATGTTATCTATAGCAATACCCATAAAATTTTTAAAAAATGATGGCCATGTTGTATTAAATGCACCAAGCCCTAATCCTTCGTTACTATCATGCAAACCAGAAACGGTTACCATGTTTTTAAATACAGGCGAAAATCTAGTAGTATTAAAATCAGCCACAATCAATTTATGCACAGCAGTTTCTTTTGCAATATTCTCCGCTGCTAATTGCAACAGCTCATTACGGCGCGCTGCATAGCTAGGCAACACTGGCGGTGGCGGATGAATACCATATAACACGAACGGAATTTCATAACCGGAAGTATCCCCTCGCATAACAAGCATTGGAGCTTTTTCTTTACCTATATATTTTATTTCAAATTCATCAATATAAAGACGGCTAAAAATCACCATCTGCCTGCCACCACGCATATCTTCCTTAATGTGGTAAGGATATGCCCATTTTATACGGCGTAGCGCATCATCCCAACCTTCCGTAACTTCCGAAAGCACAACTATATCGACATCTTCACTTTGAGAAATAATCCATCTGGCCATCTCCCCAATATTTTTATTTGTACGGTGAACATTATATTGAAGGATTTTAACATCATCATATTTAGCATCTAAATCCGGCTGATTAAAATTGACATAAGGCATCAATTTCGCACCTTCAAACAATATTATAATCAAGGCGGCAAACAGCCAGCCGGTTTTTTTATAGCGCAGTAACAGCAAGGAAAAAATTATGGCAAGCACTATATATTGCAGCACAAAATGCGAGAATAAATCAAACACCCAATACAGGCCGGCAAACAGGGATAACACAACAGCTCCCAGTAACATAGCAGTAAAAAAAACTGTAACCCTTGCGAGTAACGGCTCCCTCCTGTTCCAATCGTACCTACGCCTTGCCAATTTGCTACCTGCTATAGTTGTTAGTCAAATTTATTCCACACCCGCATCTTCGCTCCGCTACGTGCGGGTGTGGAATAAAACTCAATTCCTTAAAGGCTTACCAGTCTCCAGCATCGCCTCAAGCCTGTCTAATGTTCCTTTGTTTTTTACCAACCTTACAAATACATCGAGCTCCAAATCAAGCAATTGCTGCTCGGTTAGCGGTTTATTAATATCAGTTTTGCCGCCGCTTAATATTTCAGCCAAAGCTTTAGATACTACTTCATCATACGTGGTGGCCTTACCACTTTTCACAAAACTAGCTATTGCCATATTAAGTGCTGTTTTTGCAGTTTTACCAGGCAAGTTAACAGTTATAGGCACTGGTGGTTGGTAATTTTTAGCCAGCTCTAAACATTTCGCTTTGGCATCGCTAAGCAAGCGGCGACGATTCATAGTTATTGAATCGCTATCGCGCAAAATCAGCATATCACGCGCTTCTTCCGCTGATCTAGAAACTTTCGCCGTTGCAATATTCTCAAACGCTTTTGAAATAGCAGGCATTGCATTCAGGGTTCTTACGGGGCTAAGCGCGCTGAACATGCGCCCCATTTTAGCCATAGTTGTCTGTTCTTTCAAACGCTCCTGGGTATTCCTTATCAGCATCTCCTTACATCCGCCCCAGCCAGGCACGATACCAACACCGACCTCAACTAGTCCGGTATAAGTTTCAACATGCGCTTGCACGGCATCAGAGTGCATCAGGATTTCACATCCACCACCCAAGGCCATGCCGGATACAGCCGTTACCACCGGAAACGGCGCATATTTCAGCCCCATGTAAGTATCCTGGCCTTGTTTAATAATCTCTCTAATTTGTTTCCATGCGGCAACGTTAGCAGCAAATAACAATATCCCTATATTAGCGCCAACGCAGAAATTATCGCTATCATTACCAATTACTAAACCTTTATATTCCTTCGCAACCAGATCGGTTGTTTTAGCAATCATATCAAGCAAAAGCGGGTCAACACTATTCATTTTACTAGTGTACTCAAGGCAAACGATTCCATCACCAATATCCCACAGACTTGCTGATGGGTTTTTAAGTATTGGTTGTTTGCCTAGTTTTTTATCAGACAACATCCACGCATCAGCCTGTATTTCAATCTTTTTATAACTACCCTCAGCAGATAAATAAAAACGGGCATCATTCTCAGTTTTATAGAATGCGTCCTTGCCGGCTTTTGTGATTATTTCAGGTACTGGCGCACCTTGCTTTTTCAAAGTTTCGGCTAACCATTTTGGCCCGGAAATAACTTCATCACCAAGGCGGTCTATTAATTCAAACGGGCCATATTTCCAGTTATAACCAAGGCGCATTGCCTCATCTACCGCAGTGATTTCATCGGCAATAGCCGGAACTAATGATGCGGTGTAGGCAAGCATTGGCAGTAACACCGCTTTTGCATACTGGCCGCCAATATCTTCATGCTCCACAAGATTCCTGAGCGATTTTTTTGCCGATTCAACGCTTGCTAATTTTGGTTTTGCAGCGGTAGCATATTCACCAGTTTGTAGGTTTATTACTTCTTTTACTTTCTTTTCTCCTTCGACATTGAGACGGTAAAACCCACCCTTGCCTTTCCTGCCAGTATAGCCTTGAGCAATCATTTTTTTAATAAGGTCAGGCTCTTTATATATTTGTATGAATGCGTCATCGGCAGGCAAAGTAGTAGAAAATTCTTTGGCGATAAGAGGCATCAGATCAATGCCGATTAAATCAAGCAAACCAAACACACCGGTTTTCGGGATACCAACTGGCCGTCCCATAACTAAATCCGCCTCTTCAGCGGTAATGCCAAGACGGATAGCCTCAAGCACACCTACAGTCATCCAGTAAACACCAATTCGGTTGGCGATGAAACCCGGCGTGTCTTTACATTGCACAACACCTTTGCCCAGTTTTACATCAGCGAACTCCCGGATTACCTGTGCGGCGTCAGGGTTAGTCAGGCTGCCAGTTACCAGTTCCATGAGCTGCATATACCGCGGCGGGTTGAAAAAATGCGTAATCATAAAGTGCTTCTGGAACTCTATCGGCATCTCTTCGATCAGCAAATGCAATGGAATTGTTGAGGTATTTGATGATACAATCGACTTTGGTTTACGCGTTGAATTGATAGTTTTATAAACTTTTTTCTTAACCCCAAGATTTTCTAAAACAACTTCAATAATCCAATCGCAATCAGTAAGTAACGGAAGGTCATCCTCTAAATTTCCAGGAGTGATAAGCTTCGCTTTTCTTTTATGGGTAAGTGGTGCCGGATCAATTTTAAGTAAACGCTCGATCGCGTTTTTAGCCAGCATGCTGCGGTCTTTCGCGTCTTTAGGTACAATATCAAGCAGCACAACCTGTGTGCCACTATTGGCCACATGCGCCGCGATAGCCGCTCCCATTACACCAGAGCCTATTACTGCAACTTTATTAATTTGGGACGACATACCTTCTCCTTTAATTATTAGTGCAAGTAGTTAGTGTAAGTGCAAGTAAGATTTACTTTGCTTGCACTAATTACTTGCACTACCTATACCGCTTCCAAAACAGTAGCAATTCCCTGCCCGCCGCCGATACACATAGTAGCCAGCGCATATTTACCACGATGTTTTTTAAGCAAAGTAGCAGCTTTTCCTGTTATCCTCGCACCCGAGGCACCAAGTGGGTGACCAAGTGCAATTGCGCCCCCCTCCAGGTTAAGCTTCGTAGTATCAATTTTCAGGTCACTGATAACAGCAAGTGCTTGCGCTGCAAATGCCTCATTTAGCTCTATAATATCCATATCCTCGATAGTAAGGCCGGCACGTTCAAGCGCTTTTTTCGTAGCACCAACCGGACCAATACCCATAATTTCAGGAGCGCAGCCAGATACTGCAAAACTTTTTATTCTAGCAAGTTTTGGCAAATTATTTTTATCAGCATATTTTTCAGAAGTAACAAGCAGAGCTACCGCACCGTCGGTGAGCGGTGATGATGTTCCGGCAGTAACCACCCCATTTTTATCAAAAGCAGGTTTTAACCCAGCTAATTGCTCTATAGTAGTCTCCGCACGGATGCAACCATCGCGACTGATAATCTTATCACCACCCTGGATAGAGATAATTTCATCATTAAGGCTGCCAATGCTTGCAGCTTTTGCTGATTTTTGATGGCTAAGGAGAGCAAATGAATCCTGCTCATTGCGCTTAATTTTATATTTTGCGGCAACATTTTCAGCGGTAATCCCCATGCCTTCATAAGCTTCCGGGTAACGATCATATAAATCAGGATGTGGGAGTGGATTAAAGCCAGTCATTGGCACACGGCTCATAGATTCTACACCAGCTGCGATAAACACCTCGCCAGCACCAGCTGCAATATTACCAGCAGCAATGTGCACAGATTGCATTGATGAGCCACAAAAACGGTTCACAGTTTGCCCGGCAACAGAAATCGGCAAACCAGCAATAAATGCAATCAAACGCGCAACATTTAAGCCCTGCTCACCTTCAGGAAATGCACACCCTAATATCAAATCATCAATGTCAGTAGCTTTTACACCAGTTTTTTCGATAAGGGCTTTTATTACCTGAGCTGCAAGCTCATCCGGGCGCACTTCAGCCAGCTCACCTTTATATGCAGGAGTAAATGGCGACCTTACATATCCAACTATAACAGCATTATTCATTCCAAGTCCCCACTACTACTTTTAATGGTAGCAACAATATAACAAGAGTTAAAACAATTCTATATAAAAATTTAATATATAAATAATTTTTCAACTATTAGTAAGCAAGATTTTTTTACTTGACGAAAGGCATCTCATTTGTTATAATTTTGACCCAAAGCTATTTTATTTAGAGTGAGTTTACCATGAGCGCAGAAAAAATCTTATACAAAGACCAAGTAGAAAAATTAAAGTTTCTAACAGATAAACTATCAGAAGAAGAACTGAAGCATTTTATACGCGACTCTATTGGCAGTGCAGCAAAATTAGGCAGTATAGGTGTGTTAAAGTTTTTAATAGATAAATCAAGGCAGATAGGATTTACTCATGGCTTATACACGGCTTTTAGAGAAGCCGCAACAAACGGCCAATTAGCTTCTGTACAGTGCTTACTAAATAACATGGAAACTACAGAAAAAATATCAGCTATAAAAGCTGAATTCGGAATGATAGACTCTTATACAGATGAAAATGCTGATTATGAACCTAATAATTATAGGTTCTTCTATTATGCCGCAAAAAATAACTACCCTAAAATAACTGAGTTGATGCTTACACATGCGATAGATTTAGACTTGCTACAGGAACCTACTCCCCCACTTGAGTCAAATTTTGATTTTAATTTTGCTGAAAACAAGCCGATCATTATTACTGGAAGAAACATAGATTTATACAAAATGCTAGACACTGTTTCAGCTGAAAGGAAAAGGGAAATTTTTGGCTCCACTAATAATGATGAAATAATAGCTAAATTTGCCGCTAAAAAAGATTCTATAATTGAAAACGCAAATCAGCGTGTAAACATAGTACAAGATGCAAATTTCTACAAAACTCTAGTGGATGGAACTGCTGACAGACAATTTGGCAGAAATGATAAAGCCGATACCGAAAACAGAGGTAATGCAATTGTTGCATTGCATACATTATCTGGTTTATTGCAAGATGGAGAAGGAAGGCCAGGGCTGGTGTCAGACATCCTAATGCACAACATAATTCCAATAGTTCTTAAGGATCTAGATTACAAAGGTAATAACGCCCCTAAATGGGCAGACATTATTCTTAGCAAAAAATGCGTTGCGCTTGTTGATGATACAACTGGAAAGCCATCGCCAACTAAAGCTCTTGGTGCAGTAAGGTAGCCCTCGCAAGACGGGGTTTACAACCCCGTCTTTATATCATCCACCGTATGTCAACATTCCAACAGGGTTACAAACCCAGTCTGACATATTCTAAACCTAAGCCACCTTCTTAACCTTCTTCTTACTCTCTTGCGATTTAAGTTCCTTTTTTGAAATCTTGCCAATCATCGTTTTTGGCAAGCTATCCATAAATTCAATTTCAGAAGGAATTTTATAATTTGCAAGCTTACTATCAAGAAAATCCATTATATTCTTTTTCGACGCTCGCTCGCCCAACTTTAATTTTATGAAAGCTTTTACTATTTGCCCACGATAATCATCTCCAACTCCAACTACACAAACCTCCTCTACCGCAGGATGCCTTTGTATAGCCTCTTCAACCTCACGCGGATAAACATTAAAACCGCTGCAGATAATCATATCCTTTAAGCGGTCTACGACATATATATAACCATCTTCATCCATATAGCCCATATCACCAGTATGGAGTAATCCGCTGCGCAAAACGTTTACCGTTTCTTTCTCATTTCCCAAATAGCCTTTCATTACTTGCGGTCCACGTATACAAATTTCACCAATTTTTCCTTTAGTAACCAGGCTTCTGCGTCCTACTATATCGCGTATCTCAACTATTGTACCAGGAAATGGAATACCAATTGAGCCAGTTTTCTGCTCTCCAAATAAAGGATTTGCAATCACCACAGGAGATGTTTCTGAAAGCCCATATCCTTCAATTAATATACAATCACTTAGCTCTTCAAATTTGTTTTTAACCTCCTCCAATAACGGAGCCCCACCCGACATACAGAATTTTAACGAGGTTAATTTAAAGTTTTTTACCTTATTATAATTATTTATACCTGAAAATAAGGTTGGGACGCCAGGGAGTAATGTAATTTTTTTGCGCTCAATGTCTTTCAGCATCAGGTTAATATCGAATTTTGAATGAATAATAACTTCACAAGCCTTATACACACTTAAATTCATCACCACTGTCATAGAAAAAACATGGAAGAACGGCAGCACCGCCAGCATTTTTTCCTTTCCCTCCTCAAGGCCGGAAAACCACATTCCACTTTGAACTGTGTTCGCATATAAATTAGCATGGGTAAGCATCGCAGCTTTTGGCGTACCAGTAGTGCCACCTGTGTATTGCAATACCGCTAAATCTTCTTCAGGATCAATTTCAACCTCAGAATAATCACCTCGGTTCTGCATTAGATCATTCACATTAAGATTGATTCTGCCATAAAGAACATTGGCAATTTCACTGCTTCTAAAAAAACCAAACAGAACATCCTTAGGAAATGGTAAACTATCGCGCAGATCACCCATAATAACTTTTTCTAGTGAAGTGCTTTGTAATAAATTCGATGTTTTTTCATGAAGTACGCGCATATTGAGCGTCACCATAATGGTAGTACCAGAATCCCTAACTTGCTCAGCTAGTTCACTTATCGTATATAATGGGTTGAAATTTACTACTGTGCCACCCGCCTTTAGAATTGCATAATAAGCCACTATAAACAAAGGACAATTTGGCATTAACAAGCCAACACGAGTATTCTTTTTTATTCCCTGTTCTTGCAATCCTCTTGCTAATTTGCTGGAAAAATCATTTACTTCTTTATAAGTAAGTTTCTTACCATAATAATCAATGCAAATATTATCAGGATATTTTTGCGCCGATTCAGTCAAAATAGAATAAAGTGGCGCAACCGGAATTTCTTCACTCCAGTTGACTCCTTCAGGGTAACTCTTTTCCCATGGATATTCTTTTTTTCTTTTTGACATATTGTATTTACTAACTGTTTTGCTATAACATTATAATCATAGTTTTAGGGGATTGCTACTGTTAGTTTAATTAAGTAATAAAAATATCCCTCTAGTTGCACCCAATGCAAGAAAAGGAAAATAATGTTAACTACCGATATAGTAATTATAGGTGCTGGACCAGTTGGTTTATTTACCGTTTTTGAAGCCGGCATGATGAAAATGAAATGCCATGTTGTTGATTCTCTGGATTTTGTCGGTGGCCAATGTACCGCACTTTATCCAGAAAAGCCAATTTACGATATTCCCGCGCACCCACAAATTCTGGCAGAAGACTTAATTATCAATCTTGAAAAACAAGCCGCCCCATTCTTACCTACCTATCACTTAGGGCAAACAGTAACCCATGTAGAAAGGGATTCTGACGGATGGAAAATTAAAACTTCGAAAGATACCTCAATAAAATGCAAGGCAATAATTATCGCAGCCGGATGTGGCGCTTTTGGTCCTAACCGCCCGCCAATTCCTGGAATTGAAGAATATGAAGGCAAAAGCATATTTTACATGGTTAATAAAAAAGAAGATTTCCGCGGGAAAGATGTAGTTATTGCAGGCGGTGGCGATTCCGCTGTAGATTGGGCATTGTCACTCACTGGAATTGCAAATAGCATTTCCGTTATACACCGCCGCGCTAAATTCCGCTGCGCCCCTGATAGCCACGACAAATTAAATAAACTTGTCGATGAAGGTAAAATTAATATGGTTGTGGAACTAAAAGCAGATGTACTACTGCCATTTTTTGGACTGGCTATGGAACTTGGTCCTATTGCCAATTGGGGACTAAAGCTTGATAAGCAACACATAGCAGTAGATCCTTCCACTATGCAAACAAATGTTGAAGGCATATTTGCAATTGGCGACATTGCAACATACAAAAACAAATTAAAACTAATACTAAGTGGCTTTGCTGAAAGTGCAATGGCATGTCAAACTGCACGTGGGATAGTACACCCTGGCGAGGCAATACATTTTGAATATTCAACAACGATGGGAATACCGGGATGACTAAAGCAAAAATAATAGATGGAAAAGCATTTGCAGAAAAGCTACGCGGGCAAATTAAAACGCAAGTGGTTTCACTTAAGAAAAAGCACAAAATAGTCCCTGGACTTGCTGTTGTACTTGTAGGTGAAGACCCGGCCAGC
>JAJONM010000030.1 GCA_021323415.1 Rickettsiaceae bacterium | reverse complement strand
GATATTTTCATGCCCAAAAGCTGACACGCGTTTAAAAAGGATAGAAATGTTCGGGTTGATGGCTGCACGAAAAACAGCATAGAACGCTTGTCAGACAGAATTGAACCTAGAAAATCAACTCCATTCTTAGTTTTTGCTATCAGGCGGACTTTATCAGCGATTCTAAACAATTCATCGAGCATTTCACGTTCAAACTGCTGAGCATATATTACATCAAATAACTGGCCATTTTCCTTGCAAAATAACGGCAATTTGCCTTCTATTGCCATTGAATTAAATTCGCTCCAACCTTCATATTGCTGCATAATAATACTTAGTTTTGTGGTTATTTCAGTGCAAAGATAGCTTTCTATTATATTATGGGCAAGAAATAATAATGAATATCTCAAAATTTGCGTCGTCATCCTAAATAATTTCCTAAGATTTTCTAGGATGAAATCTCATTTGAAGATAAAACTCTACCAGCCACTCTTCCATTTGACCGTTGGTTGTGTTAAACTAAGCTTACTAAAACTCTGCTAACTAACTACAGAGACAAACTATGATCACCACCCCACCTGTAATCCCACCTTCTAACCAGCGCATTAATAAAAGCTACATAACCGAGAAAGACCCACATCACGAACAACACAAGAAAGAACAGGAAAAACCTGAAGAAATCGAGGATGAAATAGTAATTGAAGCTAGTAAGCAAGAAGAAAAAAAGAAATCCCCACCTATAAATTTACAAGGCCATATCGATATTGAGGCATAAAAAAATCCGCCGAGTATTACCCGGCGGATCATTTTTAGATAAAATTAGGTAAGACTACCTGTTCTTATCTTTGTCTTTGTATTTGTCCTTACCCTTATCGTCTTTTCTATCTTCTTCTTTCTGGCTATAACCTTTATTATCGTCTTTCTTACTTTTGAACTTCTCAGAAAAACCACCTTTCTTTTCTTTAGGTTTGTCTGCATCATAAGAAACTTTCAACTCATTAACTGCAAGCTTCCTCTCACCAGAACCATTGTGTTTATCGCTTTTACCTGCTCTCTCCACATGAGTTTGAGGCGAAGAACTTGGAGCAGCTTTCTGGCCTTCAGAAGAAGACACAGAATCATGTCTTTGAACCACCGGAGCCAAACCAGCTTGCTCTAATGTCTGTCCTGCAAGTAAAGCTTTCGTAATTTCTTGTGCTTTTTCTGGTAATTGAAGTGTCTTCGTCATAATTTCTCCATGTATGATACCCCTATTACCAAGATAAACTTCCTTTTTACCATCTACAATATGAGCTAAATATGAGGTCATGTTTATAGTATTTTTATTTTTATCAACAGCAGTATCAGGAGCTATAATAAAAAGAGTGTTTGCTTTCGGTGACGCCACAATTGAACTAACTAATGGTACAGTTTTTCCTGTAAGCTCATCTTTATAGTATGGGACCCACACGCACTTTATATTTTCAGGGTTTGTCATATCAATAGCATATTCTATCGCGCCGGAAGCTGTTACTCCTTCAATAACAGGCTTTCCGTTTTCTAATTTAACAGCACTAGAATTAAAGTACATACTCCACTGAACAGTATACTCTTTATTACCTAGATTCACTATTTCACTGCACTTATATCCACGCGACCTAACATAATCTGAAGCCACTATTGATTTAGGCTTATTTGAACTTGTGTGGGCACTGCTTGAACTTGTAGCAATACTAGGAGCTGGCGCATTAGTTGAATTAACTACTTTTCCATTTACTTTTTGTTCAGTAGTTACTTCTTTTTTCACAATTACATTTTCTACTATACCAAGCTTGTTAAGCTCATTTTTGTTAAAAGCATCAGCAAGTTGTGCCAAAGTATTTTGACGATTTATTGTTTCCGCTACTTTTTCTGGTGTTTTACCAAGCAGTGTGCTTAGAGGTTCTACACGAGCTGCATCGCTAATTTTCTTTAATTCCCTCTTCAACTCAGCCAGAGCAGCCTCTGGAGATAGCTTAGTTATATCTTTTTGTTTGCTTTCAAAAACTTGCAATCTCGCAGTATACTTACTCAATTCATCTTCTAAGGCTTTCTTCTCACCTCGTAATGTTACTATCGCTGTCCTCGCATGATCATTAAGATTTTTAGCTTTATCAACATCCTCTTGAGCTTTTTCAGCACGTCTTGCTTCCTCTATTAATCGCGCTTGAGCCTTCGCTAAGTCACCCGCGAGATCCAAAAGTTGTTTCCTAAAATCATTATTTTGTGCTGTTAACAGTATTACCTGTGCTTTAGCATCTTTCAACTCATTGGAAACAACTCCCAATTTTTTCGTTAATTCAGCATTATTATTGTTCAAATCGTCAACTAGTTTGTGTTGAGCACTTCTAGCATTTCTTTCAGCTTCAAGAGCAGCTTTTAATTGAATATTTTCGCTATTCAAGTCAGCAACTGTTTTTCCTTTACCTTTATTAGCATTTCTTTCAGCGTCAAGAGCGG
This sequence comes from Rickettsiaceae bacterium, assembly GCA_021323415.1. GTDB lineage: Bacteria > Pseudomonadota > Alphaproteobacteria > Rickettsiales > UBA6187 > JAJONM01. Next base: position 16,608 of record JAJONM010000030.1, on the reverse strand, counting down.
ATTTTAATTGAGTAATTTCACTATTCAAGTCAGCACTCACCTTATCTTTACCTCTGCTAGCATTTCTCTCAGCGTCAAGGTCCTCTCTTAGCTTCTTATTTGCTCTTTGTAACTGCCCAATCAGATCATCCTGTTCTTTTATTTTCTGGTCTTTATCCAAACCTGATTGTTTAGCTGTATCAAGCGCTTCTTTAGTTCTTAATGCATCAGCAGAAACACTAGCAGCTCCTTGAGCTCGCCTATTAGCAGCTTCTAATGCGGCTTTTAGAGCATCTATTTCATCTTGCATCTTGCGCTTAAGTTTGTCAGATTTTATATCATCATCAAGTCCTTGAATAATCCCAGCACCACTATTGTCCATAATCGATAGCACTGAATACACTTTAGCTTTAGCTGCGAGGCTTAAATTTTCATTATTTTTAAACTCAGCAAGAGTACTAGAGAATTTTTTACACTCTTCAAGTAATTCTCCTTCAGCGAGCCTTCTTTCAATAGCATCAGCACTTGCACTCTTACTTGCTTCAAGTTTTTTCTCTACTTCCCTTGATATGTCATATAATGACTTTAATTCTTTATCATCTTTGAAAATATTACCTTGGTCTATAATTGAAGTTGCCCAAGCTTTTAATGCATCAATAGCTCTGGCAGCGGTAGTGAGATCGTTTAAATTTTTAGATAAATAATCTGCAACACCAGCTAAAACGCCTTTACCTGCACTGCTTGTAGAAGATATTTCTGGCATAACGATCTTCAGCGCATTACCTAACTGTACCTCACTTTCTTCTTGTCTTTTTTTCTGTACCTTAACAAATGATTCTAATGTAAGTGCCTCTCCTCTTATTAAGTCAAGTTCTTCTTTTAGCGCAATAGCTTCATTTAGAAGAGCCATACTTGTAACAGTACCTTCCTGTACTGTAGTAGCACTGCCTCTTCTAACAGCACGATCAGAAGATTTATCTCCTGTAGAAAGATGATTACGATTACTCTTAGCTTCAAGACCTTTAATAAGCTTATTAGCTTTATCATCAACTGTAGCAAACCTAACTTGGAAGCTTGCTTTCTCAGGTACACTGCTACTAGAAGGTTTAGCAACGGGACTAGATGACTCAGATTTAGGATGGTGCTGGTGGCGGCTCATATTATTACCTACATTATTTTGTTGTTGATTATTTGGGTTAACTTCTTTTCCTTTTTCTTCTCTTTCAGCTCTTTGCTCTTTTGCTATTTCTTTGGCAGTTTCAACAATGGCTTTCAATGTAGCAAATTGTCTTAAACTCCGTGCTTTTACACTATTATCCTGGCTCTCCGGTAGGCGTCTGCCTAAAGTAAGTGTTAAAGTGCGCGCAAGAGGATGTTTGTTTTCCAACTTTTGTTGTAAGTCATCCTGCGCTTCTAACATTTCTGCTTTTGCAGCAGTAAGGTCAGCATTGCTTGGCTTAAAGAACTCTGTGTTAATTGCCGGTTTACTTTTGCCCTTACCCCCCCTTTGTATACCTTTTTCTTTTATCTGGGCTAATTCCTCTGGTGTTAAATCAGTAAGGCCATTTAAAGCTGCAAGGTATCTTTGATATGGCTCTTCACAATCAATATAATCACTACCAACTTTAATCCTAACTTGTTGAGGCTTAACGTTATTTATATCGTCATCTAAGGTTCCATCAGCCATTTTCTGCTGGAATAGGAACATACTTACCTCTGCATCACCTGGCTGACTTGCTTTAAGTGTTGCAAACCTTGCTGTACCACTAACTCTGGCGACAACAGTGCCTAAATCTTCACCATCATCCTCACTAGAAGAATCAGCTGAACTACCAGAAGAAGATTTTGACTGTTTCTTTACCTGTGGTGATGTAGTACCTTTTATAACTTCAGCTTTTTTATTAGCTTCCTTTATTTGCCTTTCGTGCTCATTAACTAGAACAGGAACAACTTCAGCTTCCTGAGCTTTTGATTTAACTTCTGCTTTGGCTTTTGCCACTTCTGAATCTTCAGAAATATCTTCAAATTCTGCACTTTCACTTACAGACTCGGAATGATCCTCTTTTGTTACCTGCGCTCTTTGTGCCTGCGTATATTGCCCGCGCGGAGATGTCGGCTCAGCTTCATTATTAAACGCATTATTTGGTGAATTAGCCGCTCTCATAGCCTGAACAAATGACGCAGTTCTATTGCGATTGGCGCTATCATTTTTTGGACTATTATTAAAATTCCCTCTCACGATCAATCTCCCCTAACTTTAAATACACTTCTTAACTTTTTAAAAATCAATTTATTACTTTATTAAATAAAAACTCAATACAAATTTATATCCCGTGAAATATACACGAGGAATATTACAATTTTATTAAGTTTTTAGCTAATTAATTAACAAATGTACAGTAATTAATGTGTTACAGCGCTGTTTTCTTTAGCAAATTCAACTGCTACAGTAAAAACACCATCACTAGTTTCAATTGTTAGTCCCTGTCCATCTGTTACATCTTTGTTAGAAAAGACTATGTCACTAGCATTAGTTACATTTTTCAAGTCTTCTGCCAAAGGTCTAATTTTTTGCTCTACTGAATCACCAGTTATTGCAATAAAATTCAACGGCCATTTAACAGAAACGTTACGATCAGCCTTTACTTTTCGTACAGCATTAAGCACACTAACACACGCAATACCAGACTTTTCCGCAGCTAAATCTATAGGATAATCATTATATTTTGGCCATGTACCCCTAGCATTTATGAAAGCCTTCTCATCAAAAATATGACTATATAACTCTTCAGTGATATGCGGTACAATTGGCGCAAACAGGCGCAAAATCCCATCCAGACAGTGATAAATCGTATGCACCGCACTCATCTGGGCAGCTTTATCAACAACACCAGATTCTCCATAAACACGTACTTTTACCAATTCCAGGTAATTATCGCAAAAATCATTCCAGAAGAAATCTTCAGCCGCCACACGCGCATCACAATATTCATATTTATCAAACTCTTCTGTAGCTTTCTTTATTGTTTTATTTAAACGAGTAAGAACCCACAAATCCAGTGGCTGATTAATAGCACCCTTCTCTACGTCTTCTTTTGCAGTACCTGGCTTAGCTTGCAATTTATCCAAATGAATAGCTGCAAATTTCGTTGCATTCCAAAGCTTTGTGACAAGCTTCTTACCTATTTTAAGAACATCTTCCGAATACGCTGTATCCGCACCAAGCCTTGAAGTCGAAGCCCAGAAACGCACCACATCCGAACCTTTTTCTTCCACCAGCGACACCGGTGTCACCACATTTCCCTTAGATTTGCTCATCTTGGTCTTATCCGACGCCAGACACCAACCTGAAATCATAAGGTTTTTCCATGGGATAGTATTATCATGTAAATGTGCCTTCACAACAGTGTAAAACGCCCATGTACGGATAATCTCATGCGCCTGCGGACGCAAATCCGCCGGGAATAACTGCGAATGGCGCTTGGCATCCACTGCATATTTTGCATTAATTCCTTTAGAACTAAGCTGCGGCGAAACTGACGAGGTTGCCCAGGTGTCCATTACATCGGCTTCGGCAATCACTTCATCTCGACTATATCCCTTTGGCAAATCTACTAACGGATTTACTGGTAATTGATCAGCATCCGCAATGATAATCTTACCTTCTTCTCCTGCTCGTTTTGAATACCACACCGGGAACGGCACGCCAAAGTATCTCTGCCTTGAAATACACCAATCCCACGAAAGCCCGTCAATCCACTGGTCCATACGTACCTTCATATATTCCGGGTACCAGTTGCACTCAGCTGCCTTCGCTTTCAGCTCTTCTTTCTGATCAAGAATTTTAACAAACCATTGATTTGTAATAAGATATTCAAGCGGCGAACCAGAGCGCTCTGCACAAGGCTCTGCATGCACACCAACTTCCGGCTCCTTATATATAGCACCTTCGGAAGCAAGCAATTCCAGCATTTTAGCCCGTGCATCGGTACGGCATTTCAGGCCTTGTATTTGTTTGAAAGCAGATATTGTTTTGTTAATATTTATAGTATTCCCACTATATAAAACAGGGCCAGACTCAGTAAATAGCGCATCCGCTTTTCCGACATTAAAGAATGCTATATAATCTCTATTGTACTCATCATCAATTCCAACATCTATTTTTCCATATTTATTCAGCAAAACGCGTGTATTAAGCCCATGCTCACGCCACCACGCAATATCCGTCTCGTCACCGAAAGTACAGCACATCACAAGGCCAGTACCTTTTTCCATATCCACTTTTTCATCTGCAATAAGCGGAACCTTAACTCCAAATATTGGAGTAACGGCTTTCTTTCCCTTAAGTAGCTGATAACGTTCATCATTTGGGTTATACATCACCGCCACACAAGCACCTAAAAGCTCAGGTCTGGTAGTCATAATCTCAAGTTTTTTGCTATCACCTTCTAGCCCAAAATTAATATAATTCTTTTGGCTTGGCATCTCCTTATCTTCAACCTCAGCCTGGGCAATAGCGGTTTGATCAACCGGATCCCAATGCATCGGCAGCAGTTTACGGTAAGCCCTGTCTTTTTCAAATAAATCTAGGAAGGAAAGCTGGGAAATACGGCGGCTATCCTCACTTATCGTATGATATTCCTGCCGCCAGTCGACACTAAGCGCAATTGATTCAAACAACGCCCTAAATTCTAAGCGCGCTTCTGCCGTAACACCTTCACAAAGCTGGATAAACTCCTCTCGGCTCATATCAGTAGCGCGTACTTTCTTTACCTTTTCAACTAAACGCTCAGTCGGCAGTCCATTATCATCAAAACCCATCGGGTAAAACACGGTTTTGCCAGCCATACGCTGGTAACGCGCCACAAAATCCGCCTGCGTATAAGAAAACACATGCCCCATATGGAGCAACCCTGAAACAGTCGGCGGCGGCGTGTCTATCACATAAGTATTCTCACGTGACTCACTTTCATCCCAAGCGTAAACGCCCTGCTCTTCCCAGGTTTTCTGCCATTTTTTCTCAGTTTCCGCATGGTTATAATTTTGTGGTAGTGGCTTCATACTATCCTTCTCTTGTGGGCTTTTTTGCGCAAATATTACTAGCCGTTTCCTTGGCCAAGTGCAAGTTGTAAGTAGCAGTACAAGTAAGAAAAGACAAATCACTTGCACTAACAACTTGCACTTGCACTCTAATTATACAGCTTCGCCAAAGCCCCTTGATGCCCTTTTTCTGCCGCACTTTTGAATAACCTCAAAGCTTCTTCCTCATTTTTTCCAACGCCGCTAGTATCAGCACTATACATCTTAGCCAGATAATACTCTGCACCAACATGTCCTTGTAAAACCGCCTTTTTATACCATTTTTCTGCTTCTTTTGGATTGCGTTTTACACCGCTACCCGTATCAAACATCATAGCCAGGTGATATTGTGCCTCCGGATTGCCTTTTTCAGCATTTATCTTTGCTAAATCAACATCTTCCTGGGTTAAACCTTCATTTAAAAAATCAGTATCATTTAATAAATGCACACTCATTGGGAGTACTCCTTTGTTTGTTTTGTTATTAAATTTAGTGCAAGTAAGTAAGCAACACACTTGCACTACTTTTTCTTCACCGGAACTGCCTGCCCCAACTCAATAGGTACATTTTCTCCTTCAATATCCTGATGTATAAGAACCTCAGCATTCGGAAAAAGCTTTAGAATTTCGGATTCAATGCTATCAGAAATCCTATGCGCGTCTTTAAGCATAATTGTTCCATCAAGTTCAAGGTGGAACTGGATAAACGGCTTAATTCCTGATGATCTGGTGCGTAAATCATGAATACCCTTCACGCTTTCGCAAGCAAGAACCGTATCCATAATTTTTTGCCTGTCATCACCAGAAAACTCCTTATCCATAAGTTTATCAAATGCACCGCGGCCAACTTGCCACGCGCTTTTAAATATATATATAGCAATAATAAGCGCCAAAGCCGGATCAATAAATGCCACGTCCCAGAACATAACAGCAAAAAAAGAGACAATTACCAGCATATTAACTAGCAAATCAGTACTATAATGCAAACAATCAGCCTGTATTGCAGTGGATTTTGTTTTCTTAATTACATTTCGCTGGAAAGTAATTAAGGCAAAAGTTAAAACACTTGAAGCAACCATCACTAGTATACCAATCATGCTATTTGTAACCGGACTCGGAGTAATAAATCGACTTATTGCTTCAATTATAATAAAAACACCAGAACCTGCAATAAATGCACTTTGTGCAAATGCAGCAATATCTTCCGCTTTTCCATGGCCAAAACGGTGATCTTCGTCCGCTGGCTGCAACGAATATCGCACAGCCATGAGACCTATAAATGACGAAACCATATCCAAAACTGAATCAAGCAAGGATGATAATAGACTTAACGAGTCCGTCATAACCCAAGCAATTAACTTAATAGATATGATAATTCCAGCGACAAAAACCGAGGCAATTGTTGCTGTTTTCATTAACTTTTCAGTCTCATTTACATTTTTTTTCATAAAAATTACTTATAAGTTACAAAAAATGCTTTTGTATTACAAAAAATGTTGCTATAACAAAAACGTTATAAAAAAACTTTTAATTTAATATAGTATAAACTTTTTATACTAGGAGGAAGTTTAAAAATGAATTTTAAGAAAAAAGCTGCATTATTAATAACCTTAACATTATTTACTGGATGCCAACAGGGCGAAACGGGTAATTTGTTTACCAAAGAAAACATGGGTACTGCTGCAGGCGCTGTAGGCGGAGCATGGCTCGGTTCTAATGTTGGTAAAGGTAAAGGACAGATAGTTGGTATCGCAGCGGGAACACTGCTAGGTGCGGCACTTGGAAAATCTCTTGGAGCATCTCTTGACAAAGCCGATGTGGCACAATATAATAACACCGCGCAAACAGCACTAGAAACCGCACCATCAGGTAGAGCTTCTAGTTGGCGTAATCCAGATAGTGGTAATTCTGGAACTATTACACCGGTAAGAACATACTCTGCTCCTACTGGTGAATATTGCCGTGAGTACACGCAAACTATTAATGTTGGCGGGAAAACACAACAAGGTCATGGTACAGCTTGCCGTCAACCAGATGGATCATGGCAAATAAAACAGTAATTAGTAATATGAAGGCACAATTGGAAGAAGAAGTTACAAGATCGATACCAAAGGGCGACTTGATGAAAGGCAAGCGAGGCTTAATTATGGGCGTTGCTAACAATAAGTCACTCGCTTGGGGAATAGCTCAGGCTGTAAGCGCTCAAGGTGCAGAACTTGCATTTACATACCAAGGTGACGCACTAAAAAAACGTGTGGTTCCACTAGCAGAATCTATTGGCTCTGACATTATGGTTCATTGCGATGTTACGGACCCAGAAAGTATCAGCTCTGTTTTTTCTGAAATTGAAAATAAATGGGGCGGCCTTGATTTTGTTGTCCACGCCATTGCTTATTCTGATAAAAATGAGCTAACAGGCAAATACTTGAATACTTCTCCAGAAAATTTTGCCATGACAATGAATATCTCCTGCTACTCATTTACTGCGATAGCAAAACATGCTTCAAAGTTAATGAAAAACGGCGGCAGCTTAGTTACACTTACCTATGCAGGCTCTGAACGTGTAATGCCACATTATAATGTAATGGGCGTTGCAAAAGCAGCATTGGAAACTAGTGTGAAATATTTAGCTGTTGATTTAGGTGATCAGAATATACGGGTTAATGCTATTTCAGCAGGCCCTGTAAAAACTCTGGCCGCTTCCGGCATTGGAGATTTTCGTTACATTCTAAAATGGAACGAGTATAATTCACCTTTGAAGCGCAACACAACTATTGAAGATGTGGGCGGCGCAGGGGTGTTTTTATTAAGCGAACTCGGCAGTGGAACTACCGGAGAAATTATTCATGTAGATTCTGGTTATCATGTGGTAGGGATGAAATCTCCTGACGCACCTGATATATCAATTGTATAACTTTAACTAACTATCAACAAAAGAGGAAAAAAAATGACTGAGAAAAAAATATACAAAGACATAGAAGCTTTGAAAAGCCCAGAGGTAGCAATTGCTTACCTTCAGAAAGCTTTGGAAAAATTTGCAAACGAAGATGATGCAAAAACTTTCCTTGCAGCTTTACGTAAGCTGACGAAAGCACAAGGCGGCATGACTGCTCTTTCAAGAAGAACTGGTATCAACAGGCAAAATCTGTACAGAACATTTGCTAGTACAGGTAACCCAAAATTCAAATCTCTTGGCACTATCCTGAAAGGCCTTGGATATAACCTTGCTATTCAACCAGTTCAACAAACTGAGAAAATTAAGCAAGAAATCGATAGCACTATCGAGAAAATTATAGCCAACACTAATGTTGAAGAAGAACTAGCTTAATGGCTATAAACAGCTTTGGAAAGTTATTCACTTTCACCACGTGGGGTGAAAGTCATGGTGAGGCTATTGGTTGTGTAGTCGATGGGGTGCCGCCTCTAATTCCTCTTTGTGAGGACGACATTCAGCCTTACCTTGATAAAAGAAAACCGGGACAATCGCGCTTTACTACTCAAAGGCAAGAAAGCGATGCGGTTAAAATTCTTTCCGGAGTGTTTGAAGGTAAAACTACCGGCACCCCAATCAGCCTCATTATTGAAAATGAAGACCAGCGTTCACGCGACTATGGTGATATACAGCATAAATTCCGACCTGGACATGCTGATTATACCTATATGGAAAAATACGGCATACGTGATCATCGCGGAGGCGGTCGTTCAAGCGCACGTGAAACTGCAATGCGTGTTGCTGCAGGTGCAATCGCACAAAAAATCTTAGGCAATCCAATAAAAATCCGCGGAGCTCTAGTGCAGTTAGGCAGTGAAAAAATAGATCCAAAGAACTGGGATTGGACAGAAGTCTCTAAAAATCCATTTTTCTGCCCTGATAAAGTTGCTGCTCAGGAGTGGGAAAGTTATCTGGATAAAATCCGCAAAAGTGGTTCATCTATTGGAGCTATTGTTGAAGTACAGGCGGAAGGCGTGCCAGCTGGATGGGGGGCACCTATGTATAATAAATTAGATGCCGATCTTGCTTCTGCTTTTATGTCAATAAACGCTGTAAAAGGCGTTGAAATTGGCGACGGCATGGCAGCGGCCCAGTTACGCGGCGAAGAAAATGCCGATGAAATGCGTAAAGGCAAAAATGGTAAACCTAAATTCCTATCAAACCACGCCGGAGGAATATTAGGCGGCATTTCAACAGGACAAACAATTATTGCACGCTTTGCTGTGAAACCAACAAGCTCAATACTTACTCCTAGAAAAACAATAGACATTAATGACAAAGAAACCGAAATTATAACTAAGGGCCGTCATGATCCTTGCGTCGGTATACGCGCCGTTCCCGTCGGCGAAGCTATGATGGCTTGTGTATTAGCTGATCATATGATGTTGCATCGTGCGCAGTGTGGAAAATAAGCTTTAAACAGTTAATTGCTAATCAGAATCCAACCAAAAACAGTATCGGAATAAGCTCTATTTAGTTGTGCGAAAGCATTTGCATGCTTAGCTAATCATATGATTTTCCTGCTAGCAATAAAACAACAGTAAACTGTGTGGCTTTACGCTAGCTTCTTCTATTAACTACATAGTAAGCAAGCTCTCTAAGCAAATCAGCTTTCTTACCAAACACATGTAGATGTCTTACCGCCTGGTCAGCTAATATTTTAGCTTGCTCTTTTGCTTTAGCAGCACCCATTGCAGTTACAAACGTTGCCTTCCCTGATGATTTATCAGTTCTGCTATTTGAGCCATTATCGTTAGCTTCCGAGTCAAGTAAATCATCGGTAATCTGGAACGCTAAACCAATATCATGTGCATATCCACGCACCAAGTTACGCAAATTCATTGCTGCATTACCAAGTATCGCGCCACCTTCACAAGATACTGCAAATAATTCACCAGTCTTTAGACGTTGCAAATGAATTATTTCATTAATGCTCATGTCTTTATTTTCAGAGATTAGGTCAACCATTTGGCCACCTACCATACCACGCGCACCTGCAGCTCTCGCCACACAAGTAATAAGCTCACACCTTACTGTATTACTGCTATGAGTAGACCTGTCGGCCAATATTTCAAAAACAAGTGTAAGAAGGGCATCACCAGCCAAAATTGCAGTTGCCTGATCAAATTTTATATGACAACTCGGCTGACCACGGCGCATATCATCATTATCCATCGCTGGCAAGTCATCATGGATTAGTGAGTATGTATGTAAAAACTCTATTGCTGCCGCAAGCTGTAATGAGGACGATTTACTTACCCCAAACAAATTAGCAGTAGTAACCGTTAAGAATGGGCGTAATCGTTTTCCTGATGATAAAGAAGAATAGCGCATCGCCTCATATAACCTGGTTTGCCCACATGCATCCAGGTCAGGTAGCAATGCATCCATCTTTTCATTTAAACTTTCGGAAATATCTTGCAATACCTTATCTAAATCTGACATTTGTCTACCTAACTATTTTTTCTTACGCTTCTTAACTTTTTCCCTGACCACAAGCACTGATCTGGCTGAATGTCTAACAACTTTACCGGCATTTGGGCCAAGTAAATAATCTTTAAGTCCAGGGCGGTGCGCCGACATAATAATTAAATCAGCATTAATCTCATCTGCAGTTTTAATTATACATTCGTAAACAGATCCTTTACCAACGATATGCTGAACTTTAATTTCTTTCGGGATATATTTATCAACGAATTTATGTAAGGCTTTATTAGTTTTTTCTATAACCTTATCAACAGAACCTTGTGGAAAATATTGCGCGACTAAACTCATACCATAATCAGAAATTACTGTAACTATGTGCAGCCTTGCATTGAAGGCTTGAGCCATACCAATTGCGACCGAAAGGGAATCATCCCAAGAACCCTCTTCACTTATATCTACCGGATATAAGATATCTTTATACATATTGAAATCCTTTCAAAACAACTTTAGCGAGATCACTATACTACAAAAAATACAACTATTGAAGGGAATGTTGAAATATTTTTTATAGAACGCAAAAGCACAAGGGCACAAAGTGACAAAGCGTTTATGCTTTTTTACTTTTGCGCCCTTGTGCTTTTGCGCCTTTGCGCTTTATTTACATCAAGCCCTTTTCTTTAAAATAACGCTCAGCTCCCTTATGCAGAGGTGCGGCATTACCTTCTCTTATCATTTTTTTAGGATCAAGGTTTGCAAATACAGGATGTAGAGTTTTAAAATTATCAAAATTATCAAATACAGCTTTAACAACTTGATAAATTATTTCTTCATCAACTTTTTCACTGGTTACAAAGGTAGCTTTCACACCAAATGTTTTTATATCATCCGGATTGCCAGCATACATTCCACCAGGAATAATTGTGTAAGCATAGTATGGACTATCTTTTACTAAGCTATCAATAGATGAACCTGATACAGAGATAATCTTTACATCACATGAAGTAGCAACTTCCTGTACAGCACCATTTGGATGACCAGCATTATATATCATCACATCAATTTTATTATCACACAATGCTTGCGGTTGTTCAGAACCTTTCAACTCAGATGCAACTTTAAAGTTTTCTTTTGTCCAGCCTTTAGCTGCCATAATAACTTCCATGGTAGCACGGTTACCCGAACCTGGGTTACCAACGTTTACGCGTTTACCAACAATATCATCAAAAGTATTTATACCAGAATCAGCTCTTACAACCACAGTAAAAGCCTCAGTATGTAATGAAAAAACAGAACGAAGGCCCTTAAATGCGCCTTGATCAGCAAAAATTCCAGTTCCATTATATGAGTGGTATTGCCAATCAGACTGAGCAACTGCCAGATCAAGGCCACCATCACGAAGTGCGTTAATATTATATACAGAACCACCAGTAGATTCTACAGAACACCTAATACCATGCTCCTTTCTACCTCTGTTTACTAGTCTGCATATTGCGCCACCAGTCGGATAATAAACACCTGTAACACCACCTGTACCGATAGTGACAAACTTATCCGCTGCGGCACTTGGCTTTGGTACAAATACCAACGCTAAAACAAAACCACCAACGAACAGTGAAAGCAACTTTGCTGCACTAAATTTTTTCATTAAAAACCCCTTATTTTAAGAGTATTGGTAATTTTAAAGCATAACCGACAGAAAATCCGCCAGAAAATTTCATTAATATTACCTATACCTCAACATATTTTAAATAATTTATCAAGTAAATTTATGTAGGTTGAATAATTTATTCTTAACTAACGCATTTTAGTTTTAGCTATTCCAAAGTAGCCTACATAAATTTAAAAAATCTTAAACAGCTATTTTCTGGTTAGAAACAGCCCCGAATACTGCATCAACCGCTTTCTCAAATTTATCTACAATCTCTGCAACTTGCGTATCATTGATAATAAAAGGCGGCGCAAACATTACATGATCACCGTTTTGACCATCAATAGTACCACCCATCGCGTAGCACATCAGCCCTTCCTTCATAGCTACATTTTTTAATTTAGCATTAATTTTTAAGCTATTGTTAAAATGTGCTTTTGTTTGCTTATCTTCAACAAATTCAACACCAACAAACAAGCCACGGCCGCGAATATCACCAACATTTGGGTGGCCAGCAAAATGTTCAGATAGTTTGTCTTTCAATAGCTTACCCTTGCTCTTTACATTTTCAAGTAAGCCATCGCGTTCAATTACTTTCTGCACAGCGAGAGCAGCCGCACATGCTGTTGCATGTCCAATGTAAGTATGCCCATGCTGGAAGAAACCACTGCCATTGGTTATCGCGTCATAAATCTTACCAGAAACAAGTGCAGCCCCAATTGGCTGATAACCAGCACCTAAACCTTTCGCAATTGTAATAATATCACCAGTAATTCCATCCTGCTCGCAGGCAAATAAAGTACCGGTACGACCCATACCACACATAACCTCATCAAGAATGAGAAGCACATCGTATTTATCACAAATTTCACGGATACGTTTAAAGTAACCTTCTACCGCCGGCGCACAACCAACTGTAGCACCAACTACAGGCTCAGCTATAAACGACATAACATTCTCAGCACCAAGCTCAAGTATTTGCGCTTCCAACTCATTTGCTACACGCTGGCCAAACTCATAAGAAGACTCTCCTTCCCTTTTTCCACGATATTCATAACATGGGGAAATATGCGTCATTGGAATAAGTAATGGTTCGTATTGTGTACGACGCCATTTGTTTCCACCTGCAGCAAGCGCACCAAGCGTATTACCATGATAACTCTGCCAGCGTGCAATTACATATTTTTTCTGAGGCTTCCCAATTTCAAGGAAGTACTGGCGCGCTAATTTTATCGAAGCTTCTATCGCCTCAGAACCACCTGATACAAAATAAACTTTCTCAATTCCAGCAGGAGCCCGCTCAACCAGCCAATCTGCCAGTTGTTCTAACGGTTCAGTCGTGAAAAAGCCGCTATGCGCAAATGGAATGTTATTTAGTTGATTATTTATAGCTGCAATCACTTCCGTGTTGCTATGCCCCAAACAAGAAACTGCCGCCCCACAGCATCCATCAAAGTATTTTTTGCCTTCGCTATCAATAATATAAACACCCTCACCTTTTACAGCTATCGGATATTTTGCAACATTACTACGATGAAAAACATGCGACATTACTACACTCCTATTAAATAATTGGTCCGCGTCATAAGAGCAGCATTATCCGCATTTTTTTAGGAATATCAAAAGAAAAGGTTAAGCAATTGCAAATAAATTAGCAAAGCCAGTATCTTCGCCAGAAGATGTTCCGGTCACAACCTTCTCTGATAAGTAGTTATATTGGGATATAGCCTCTTTTACACTGGAAATATCACCAACTTCATCCTTTAAAGCCTGCTCAATCCTTTGGCTTATTTTCTCATCAATTTTTGCTTTTTCCTCTGGCGATAGCTTAGCATAATCTTCTTCAGTAAGCCCCTCTTCACGCAGAACTTGTACACGTATGCGTTCTGCAGGTGTCATTTTTATATATTCGAGGAATTCTTCAACTGCACTAGGCGATGATTTATCTACTTCACTTAGTGAATTTTCAGTTTTTTCCTGGGCATAAACTTGAGTATCGTAATATGCTTTTGCAGCACTGGAATCATTTTGATGAAATTCAACACTAGCAACTTGCTGTTTTGAATTACCATCCTTAGCTTCAAATATTATATCAGCAGCAGAAATATTTAAGTTTTCTTTCTTTGGCTGGTTAATAGAAATACCAGATGTAATTGAGCCAATTGATGACATAAAACCTCCATACAAAACTGTATAGAGAGCCATGCAATTATCATGCCATACAACTAAGCTATTGATGTACCGCCAAGTTTATAAAAGAAAAACTAAAAAAGAACAATATTTTCCTACCCATTAGGCAAAATTATCCTTCATTTTGCTGCCTTCTGTTCGCCGGATAAAAATAAGGCTCAACATATGAATGTTTTAAGCCAAGAGGATTAAACACAACTTCATAAACAGCACGCACAGCCTCGTCTGCGTCATCCCAATTATTGTCAACTAACTCAGTTGTACACAAAGGTTTATAGCCATCCATACCGACATTTTGCTCATCAACCAGTTTCGCCATTCTCTTTATACTATCTTCTAATTGCGCTATGGTAACAACCCCATGTAACAACCAGTTACGCGCAAACGCAGCCTTTATACGAGCTGTCGCCCTATCTTCCATTAATGGCTCACCGCTTAAATCTTTTACACCAGAACAGCCAATACCACGGCGCACCCATGGCTCGGCATAAGCAAGCAGGCCATGTATAGCAAAATCAAGATTTTCCAATATTTCCTTCTCGTTCAGATTGGCAAGGTCAGCCGCAGGAAAAGTAAACATATCAGCGATATTAACTACTTTGATATTTCTCTTATATTCATCCTGCATATGTCGTACATCGCCAAAAATATGAAATGCAACTGCATGGATCGAAGCCGCCATAGGTGATGGCGACCAACCAGTATCTGTCAGCCCCTTCACCTGCCCTTCCTTACTTTTTAAGAGGCCCACCATATCCTTTATCGCCGCCCACATGCCAGCGCCTATCTGCGGCACGCCAAGGGCAAGACTAATATTTACATTATGGACTTCATAGGAGGTTTTATATAATTGCGATGGAAGCTTACGATAAGGCGCAATAGCACCCTGGTGCATCATCAAATCTATAAAACTACCGGTATAATCAAGAAAACCAGTATTAGTAAAAAATACTATATCTTTTGCAGCAACTACCGCATCTGCAAGTTGAGCATTTAACCTTAGTTCTTCATTCATAATGCCTATTTTATTGGCATTTTTTGGTAAACCTTGCACCTGGTTAATTTTATCCCAAACCCGACAAGTAAACGCCACTTCTTCTGCACCATGCATTTTTGGCGCAACATGGTAACGCAGGCCAATAAAACTGGTAATAAACATATCCAGGATTTTCTCCGGCACTGAATTGCCATCAACCGTAATTATATCGCCATCTGCCACCATATGCGCACCAACATCACGCACCAAAGGCAGCGATGCCCGCTTTAAGACTTGCGGCAAAAGTGTTTTTGCATCAATGTATTCTGAATCTTTATTAATTCTGCGTGTTTCCCCCCTCACCTCACACTCAAGATCGCCATCTGCTATACCTTTTAGTATCCGGTATGCTTCGTACTTATTTTCTGGGGCAGAAATTGACGCATCCTCCAAGTCAATAATATATGTTAGTGCCGACTCAAATACCACGTCCTTAATTTTTTGTGATTTATCCAGAATAATCTCAATTTTCAAACGGTTATTTTCCAGAATAAACGTTTCAAGTTCATTTTTAGAGTTACGGGTAAATCCTACCAATTTACTTTCACTATCTTTGCTAAAGTACGAATCTTTATTATCTTTTGTTACCGCAACAACTTTTGCTGTTTCAGTATCAAATTTGAAACTATCAATATCATTCCAGCTCGTCCAATTCCATTGGACAATTTTATCCAGAAAATCATTAGCATACTTTTTAACTGCTGCCTTACGTTCTTCTACCTCAGTGATTTTTTCATCAATAATATTTGAAGTATAAAGTGAGTTATAAAAACTTACCCAGCGTGCATTAGCAGCATTTAACACCATATTAACCTTATCTGCCGGCACAACTAATTGTGGCCCAGCCATTGGATAAATTTCAGCATCAATCCTATCGATACTTACCTTTGCATCAGTTTTTTTCTCGGATATATATCCTATTCTTTCAAGCTCATTTACCAACTTGTCAGCCGGAGCACGATCTTTTTGTTGCTTAAAAAATTCATCTATTTTTTCCTGTAGATCGACACGCGCCTGAAGCAGTCGCTCATTTTCAGGAGCAAATCCCCTTATAATACTTGCAAAAGATGCTAGTATATCATCTGCATTACCATCTCTTTCCCGGCAAATTCCAGATACAAAATCATACAGCTGTTTTGATACAGATAAACCTTTTGCAATTTCTTTCATTTATCCTTTCCTTTTTTAATTTTTATTGATTATCTCTATATATGGTTTATATACGCTAGGTCGAATAAAAAAACAGGTAAAAATATGA
>JAJONM010000099.1 GCA_021323415.1 Rickettsiaceae bacterium | reverse complement strand
TCTCAAATGTTAATGAACCGGGACTTTCAGTAAACACAATTTTAGTGTTATTTTTTATTAGCTTGCTGATGTCTTTACCAATGCTTGGAGAATAATATGTAGTCTCAATTCCCAGGCGTTTTAATTCTTTGTTACAGAAACGGCGAGTTGGGCCGTATACGCTGTCAGATACTAATATGTGATCTCCAGCACTAAGGAAGCTAAGCAGTACGGTTGTTATAGCCAGTAGTCCCGACGGTGTTATAAGGGAGTGTTGTCCGCCATCTAATTCGCTAATAATTTTTTGCAAAGTGAATGTGGTCGGCGTACCGGTTAATCCGTAGCTGAAATCGGCAGTTTTTGCACTTTCACCATTACCATAAAAATCCTTGCCAGTTTCCGAATCGTGATAATCTTTTAGTGTTGGGAATAATACAGTAGAAGTCCTGTAAACAGGTGGATTAACTGTGCCCCTGTTGTTTTGTGGATTTTTGCCTGATAATATTGCTAAAGTATCTTGTTTCACTGCATACTCCCTAACTGGTTGCTTATTTATATAACATAATACAGTTGCAAGAGATGTCTATAAGGAAGTTGTTTAGGTTCTGCCAGTAAATAAAAAGGGGCTTAAAAAGCCCCTTAATTTTACTAGCTTTTTGTGTTGTTTAGTCGTCAACATCAAGGTTATCTTCACCAAAAAGCTCTGCATCCTCGTCAGACATATCTCCCTGGAAAGACTTAATTTCTTCTGCGGCTTCACTCATTAGCGCAGCTTCATCAACTTTGCTGATACCATCAGTATCGATTTCCTCAACACCGTACTCATCAACGTTAACTTTTTCCTGGCTGTTCTGGATTAGGCCTTCACGTAGTTGATCAACATCAATTGTTCTTTCAGCGATTTCACGGAGCGCAACAACAGGGTTTTTGTCGTTATTACGGTCAACAGTTATTTGGCCGCCAGCAGCGATAGTTTTTGCCCTTTGTGCTGCAAGTGCAACTAGCTCAAAACGACTATGTACAACTTCTGCGCAATCTTCAACCGTAACTCGTGCCATGGAAATACCCTTTTTATCTTAAATGAGGAGGGAATTTATAGCAGATATTGCTGAGATTGCAATTGGAATTTTAGAACCCTGGAACCCTGGAACTCTAGAAATTAATTCTAAAGTTCTACAGTTCTTAACTTACTATCTCTTGCCAACCATAAATTGAGAATCTATGATAAAAAGAAAATAAAATGGTTAACGAATGAGTAAGGTTTCTGCGGTAAAATGGCTAACTATGGGAATAACAACTTTTATATTATTAGCACTAGTTCTATATGCGGGTATTAACGCCTATTTGTATGTATTTCAGCGCAATTTATTGTATCATCCGGTTAAGGAGATGGCTGGCCCTGCTACTTACGGAGTAGCTGATACTGAGAAAATTGACCTTACTACAAGTGATAATGTTAAAATTGTAGCATGGTACAAAAAAACGAAATTTGGCAAGCCTGTAATGTTGTATTTACATGGCAATGCTGGCAATCTAAGCGATCGTGCAGAAAAACTAAAAGCGTTTCTGGCAAAAGATATGGGAATGCTTGCTGTTAGCTGGCGTGGATTTGGCGGAAGTGATGGTTCGCCTACAGAAGAAGGTTTGTATAATGATGCTCGTGCAGCTATAAAATATTTGTCAGATAACGGTATTAAGCCGGAAAATATCTTTTTCTATGGTGAGTCGCTGGGCTCTGGCGTTGCTGTGCAAATGGCTACGGAATTTGAGGTGAGGGCAATGGTACTTGAAGCGCCTTATACTTCAATATCAAGCCGTGCGGCTGAGCTTTATCCTTACATTGCTGTTAAATTGTTACTAAAAGATCACTTTAGCTCAATTGAAAAAATCGGAAAAGTACATACTCCTGTTATGATTTTTCACGGTTACTTAGATAATGTGATGCCGGTAACGCATGGCCGCAGGATGCTGGAGGCAGCAAATGAGCCGAAGGAAGCCAGGATATTCGACCATACTGGACATACTGATTTCAACTTTGACGAAATTGCGCAATTAACCCATGACTTTGTGAGTAAATATGGCAAATAGAAGGCAAAAAGGTTTCACTCTTGTGGAGGTTAGTGTAGTAGTATTAATTATAGGTCTTATTAGTGCTACCGTAATGAAAAGTGCTTCTTTATTACGCCAGGCTAGAATAAATAAAATTGTAGTTGATGCCAGGAAGTATCAGGCCTCAATAATGGCATTTAAAGAAAAATATAATACCTATCCCGGTGATTTGAGTAATGCTTCTTCTTATTGGCCCTCCGCCCAAGATGGTAATGGTAACAAAAAAATTGATTTCACTAAAACCAGTGTTAACACCTATGAGAATGTCCATCTATGGAAGCATTTAAAGCTTTCAGGCTTTTTAGATTCGGGCATTGCAACGGCTTCGCCATCTGGAGCAAGTGGGGTTCTTGGTGTTGATATACCAAAGGCCTCCATTGATACGGCTGGATATTGGAATCAACATTTGGATGCGGCTAGCAAAAGTACGTATAAGGTGTTGAATTCCTTTGGTATTCCGAAAATTACTATGATTGTTGCAAAACCTGGCACAACTGCAAACGTAGGCGCTTCAACAAATCTTACGTTATTACCGACTGGTTTTTTAACTGCTGCCGAAGCGTATAATATGGATAACAAATATGATGATGGCTTGCCAAAATCAGGTGATTTAATGTTTGCACCAGATAATAGTGCGGCAGCTAACACATGTTTTATGGACGCTTCAGATGCATTTAACCTAAGCAATGCTAATGCCAATGTTTGCTATATTGGGATTTTGTATTAGTGAATCCTTTTTTCGTTTGGGGCGCTGGAACTCACAACACGAGCTTGCCATCTTGCATCAGATATCAAATCTATATCTTCATAAATTAACAAATTAGCGAAGGATGCTATTTCTTACGTATACGTTACAATTTAAATGCAATTAAACCTGGCGTCTTTCAAGCTCATCTTTTAAGGCTAATATCACCCGTTGCAGGTGATTAACCCTGACATTGCCTGGGTGTATTGGCTCTCCACAAAGAGCAGTAACGCGGCTATGGAATCCCTTAGGAACCCAGCGGAAAGCAGATTTGCGATATTTGCGGCTGAACATACTGTTCCATAGACCTTTTATGGCGATGGGATAAATAGGGACGGGGTCGCGCTCGACTATCCATTCGATGCCTGGCTTAAAGCGACCAAGGTTGCCGGTATAGGTAAGCTGTCCTTCAGGGAAAATGCAAATAGCGTCACCATTTTCTAATCCTGCAGAAATAGTATCAAGTGCAGATTCAACACTTTCCTTTTTAGGTAGTATCGGAATGCCGCCATTATGCCGCATTATATAGTTAACCACTGGCATGTTATATATGTATTGATCAATCATAAAGCGCACTGGTCGGCCACAACCAGCTTGGATAATCAGCCCGTCCATATACGAAAGGTGATTGGCGATTAATAATACAGGCCCAGTTTTGGGGATTTTCTCAAAGCCGATGTATTTGGTTTTGTAAATAGTCCTGGTTAGCGTGCCTATAATTGCACGTAAGACGGGCTCGGGGTTAAACTCCTTGTTGCTCAATATCTAATTCCTTTAGATTAACTAACAGTATTATAACATTATTTTATTTATACGAATAATTAAATCAAAAAATATTCAAAAATTTTGTTTTTTGCTGTTGTATTTTCTTTTTAAGCATGTATAAAACGGCCTATCTTACGTTATGTGCCGCCTTAGCTCAATTGGCAGAGCAACTGATTTGTAATCAGTAGGTTGTCAGTTCAAGTCCGACAGGCGGCACCACTTTCCTTATGATTTAGCGCCTATTCTCAGCATTCTTTTGCTCGTTATGCTTGTCTAATATCCTGTGCAGCAGCGGCATAGAAAAATACTCTTGTCTTGATTTTGATAGATCTTCCATGAATTTATTCGGAGAGGCTTTTTTTGATGCGGTATGGCAGCCTCTGTGTACCATTTTACTGCCTCAGTAAGATCTTGCGCAACACCTCTTCCATAATACATCTTGGCTAGATCGAATTGTGCAACTGCATCACCTTGCTTTGCGGCTTCTATTAAGTCGTCTATCTGCTCTTTTGTCTTCATTTGCTGCCCATGTTTTAGTTTTGCGCTGTTGTAGTAAAAAATCGACAAAATTTCAAGGGGAAATTAATTGACTTCACCTATGTCGCAGCTAAAATGTCACCATGACAAGCAAACTCACCATATCCACTGCCCAGCTAAATTTCACTGTCGGTGATTTAGAAGGCAATAAGGCCAAAATCATTGCCGCCCACAAAAAGGCTAAGGGTGAGGGGGCGGATTTGGTTGTTTTTTCGGAAATGGCTATAACTGGCTATCCACCAGAGGATTTGGTGCTCAGGCCTGATTTCCAATTAAAGGCAGTTAATGTAATTCGTGAACTTGCCCCATTTACTAGTAACGGTACAGCAATGTTAGTAGGTGGTTTGTGGCAGGAGCCGGATGGGAAAATATATAATGCTGCAGCGCTCCTCGATGAAGGTGAAATTAAGCATATAACTTGCAAGAACGATTTACCTAATTACGGGGTGTTTGATGAAAAGCGTGTTTTTGCGGCGGCACCGCTGCCTGAACCACTGGAATTCCGCGGTGTAAAGCTTGGGGTGATGATTTGTGAAGATTTGTGGAATGCTACAACTTCCAAACATTTAAAGAAGAAAGGTGCTGAAATCCTCATATCTTTGAATGCATCACCATTTGAAGTAAGCAAATCTGCAGCAAGGCTAGAGATTGCCAGGAAAAATGTTTCTATTAATAATTTGCCGCTAATATATGTCAACCAGATAGGTGGACAGGATGAGTTGGTTTTTGATGGTGGCTCTTTTATACTAGATAAAAGAGGTAAGATGCTGGTAAAGCAGTCTTTCTGGGAAGAGTCTATATTTACTAGCAAATGGAAAAAGGTAAAAACCTGGACGGCTGAAGAGACAGAAATAGAACAAACACCTGATGATTTAAGTAATGTATATAACGCGCTCAAGATTGGGCTGCATGATTATGTCACAAAAAATAAGTTCCCTGGTGTGATAATTGGTATGTCGGGTGGTATAGATTCTG
>JAJONM010000098.1 GCA_021323415.1 Rickettsiaceae bacterium | reverse complement strand
ACAAAATTTAATCGAGCTAATTTGAGCCATGTGAATTTCACCAATAGTTGGCTTAATAATGCTCAGCTTCAGGGCGCCCTGATGGATGGAGTTCAGTTTAGAGAATACTACAATTTGATCTTTGATCAGGATGTTCGAGTTTGCTGTTATTCGAAAGATGGAAGCCGTCTTGCTATTGCTGTTGGAACATGTCAAGAGCCTGGGACTATTTATATTTACAACATGCCGACTCAAACTTTAATTAAGACCATACAAGGCCACAAGCAAAAAGTGAACAGCATGAGCTTTAGCGTGGATGGAACCCGGCTAGCTTCAGGTAGTGACGATGGGAAGTTACGGATTTGGTGTGTACAGAGCGGCGTTTGCGAAAAGACCTTAAATTATGACAGGAATAAAGTGACAAAAGTTAGTTTTAGTCCAAATGGTAAATACTTATCCTCAAGCAGTTTGTCCCTTAAGAGTGACATTTTGAGATTATGGGATGTAAATGATGGCCATCTTATTATGCAAATCGTAAATGACCCTACTAGTTCTAAGTTAAGTAGTTTTACTTTTAGTCCAGATAGTTCTTACTTAGCTTTAGGCAGTTGGGATGGCACGATACGGTTCTGGGACGTGAAAAAAAATGTTTGTAAGCAAGTTCTGAAGGGACATTTTTTAAGTGTATCAAGCATTACTTTTAGTCCAGACGGCTCCCGCTTAGTTTCTGGCAGTTGGGATAATACCTTACGAATCTGGAATACATACAGTGGTGAATGTGAGGAAACTTTAAAAGGTCACACATCTGAGGTGCTTAGCGTTGATTTTAGTCCGGATGGTACACGCTTAGTCTCTGGAAGCTCGGATGGGACATTACGTCTGTGGAATGCACACACCGGCCTATGTGAACGAATTATAGAAGAACATTCAGACCTTGTTACCAGCGTGGTTTTTAGTCCAGATGGTAAACACGTAGTCTCAGGAAGTTTTGATAAGACGGTGCGTCTATGGAATGTAAATAATAGGAGCTCATGTGAGAGAATGCTCAAAAGTCATACTCATTGGGCAAGTGTTATCACTTTTAGTCTAGATGGTATGTCCTTGATCTCGCTTGGGGATGATGGAGCACGTCTGTGGGATGCACAAAGCGGCGTTTATAAGGGAACCTTGAAAAACCATAGTAATTGTACGAATAATAGCGACCCTATCCAAAATAACGAATGCTCGAGCTTAGTTTTACCACCGTGCGCGAATAAAACACACTTGGGAGAGGCACAAGGCGGCGCTTATGAAGAAGATTTAAAAGGTGACATTGATTTTATGAGCAGCACCACCTTTAATAGTAAAGATACCGCATATTCGGCCTTACCAGTAAATAATATGATATATTTGTGGAATACGCATAGTGGTATCTGTGAGAGAAAGCTAAACGGTCACACCTATGAGGTGTGGGTCACCGCCTTTAGCCCAGACAGTGCGTATTTAGCATCAGGAGATGCTGATGGGGTGATACGATTCTGGAGTATAAAGGGCGATTTCGAACTAGCTGATGCAACCCCGCCTTTAACTCCTAAGCCTGGTGGGGTTAGGAGTTGCTGCTGGCACCCAAGAAAAATGCCATATTTGGCAAGTGCTTATAACGATGGAAGTATACGCTATTGGCAGCTTATCCAGGGGCATGGATCAACTCCAACTCATCTAAGGTTAATATGGGCAAGTAAGCAACAACAAACATTGAATGTGACAGGCTGTAATATAGCAGATGTGCAAAATCTATCTGCTAGCAATACTCTTTTGTTAGAGCAAAAAGGCGCTAGGGGTAAGCCTGCGCAGCTGGTGCAATCTACTAGAGCAAGAACACGACGAGCAGCAGACTCGGCTATTTCTGTAAGCTCTGCCAGAAATGCATCTGGATTTTTGCGACCCTCTGGTATACAGTATGGTGTTCGCCGTGTAAGATCGTTATCAAATGAAAATTTAGCATCAGAAAATAGTAGTATGCCTCTACACAAAGCAAATAAAAGGCGCTGCAGATGAAACTTTGGCGCCTAGGGGGTTTTCAAAGTCTGCAGCACCAGCAAACAATGAGGCCGTCTACTACTAACGATCCCTGCCATTAGCAGGTCAACTTATGTTATACTAACTTCTTGAGGGTTCTATATGAGAAGACGTCGTCAAAAAAAGATCACCAATCCTCTGATAGTTCCCGTTCCAACAATTATCTCTCAACAATTGCGATTCGATCTGGATCAGCAGGCAGGTCGTGATAAAATTTTGTTAGGTGAAGGCAGTTTTGGTAAGGTTTATGCAGGTCGTTGTCAAGAAGGGGCTGTTGCTGTTAAATTATTGCACGTAAGCACGCCACAATTAAGCCAAACGTTATATAAAGAAGCGGCAGAAGTTTTTAATGCTTGGTCCTCCTACATTGTCACTTTATATGGCATTTACTTAAATGTAGATGCTGAAGAAATAGCATTGGTCATGGAATACATGCCAGGTGGCTCGTTATTTAATTTATTACAAGATGATACTCAAGATTTCCCTTGGCTATTGCGCTATCAGATCGCCTATGAAATTGCCGAAGGTATTTCTTCTTTGCATCAGCAATTTATCATACATGGAAATTTAAAAAGTACTAATGTGATGCTAGATAAAGACCAGCACGTAGCGCTTACTAACTTTGGTTTTTCCAAATCACGAAACCAAATGCGTGCCTTATTGGATGTTTCTGGACATCCAGCTAGAACACTGGCCTATGAAGCTCCTGAAATAGCTTCACTGAATTTATCTGCAGCAGCTATAGACGATAAAAGAGAGAAACTTTATAGCGGTTATTCGGACATATACGCCTACGGTGTTTTATTATGGGAATTAGCGACACGTAAAATCCCATTTGAAGGTAAAGATCCGCTAACCGTTTTAACGATATTATCACAAGGTAAGACTGAAAAAATCCCTATGGATTGTCCCGTGCGGTTCGCCGCATTGATCAAAGCTTGTTGGGCGATAAAACCTGAAATGAGGCCTAGTGCGCCTGATCTTTTAACACAAATTAAAGCCTTATACATCGATGAACTGGAAGCAGAAAGGGCAAAGAGATATATAGCAGAGGAAACATATGAAAAATGTTTAGCTGCTGAGGGGTTAGAAGCAGCATTTAAAGCAAGAATAAAAGAAGAAAAAGGGTTAGTCGCAATACCACCTAATATAAAAAAAAGACAGAAAGGAAAAACTAAATTCACTGCTAAACGAACTGAGGTGATAAATGAGTGTAGAACCAAAAGAATAGCTATAGAATCAGCTATAGAGCAAGCTGAAAAAAATGCTATAGAACAGATTGAAAATTGGGCTGCCAAAGCATCGCTCCGGTCGCTACAAATTAAAAAAAATTTGCAAGAAGCTATCGATAAAAAGCTGTCTGAATTGATAGTGAAAGAAAGCTTACAAGCTACCGAAAATAAAGAAGAGGAATCAGTATCGCCATCTGCTAATCCAAGAGATATTCTCGAGATCACCCTTTTGCTTAAGCGTGGTGATCAAGCAGCTGTACAAGATAAGTTGCGCATAAACTCTGTACTAGCTGCTTCCAAAGAATTATTCTTGCTCTTTGTTGCGGCAGGTGAGCAAAATCAAGCAGAAGCGATGGTCAGAGCGAATCCTAAACTGTCTGTAGCTAAAGGTACTATAACCGACTTATCTGGCCGTACTTTTAAAGATATCACGGGATTCCAATATGCAGTTTGGGCCTTGGATTGGCACATGTGGAAAATGTTGTTTAATATTTCGGATCCTACTAGCAGTTATTTGTCGGCGGCTCAAGCTGCTATTCAAGTAGCAGCACTACCCTATGGTGAATGGGTCAAAGAATATGGTATGCACTTTAGCTTTGATCCACTAATACATGCTTTAGAAATTTGCTTAAATTATTATGATGCATGCAGGCCTGGTAAAAAAAATACAAAAGGTGATAGGGCATGGCGCCAACAAGTTGGTCGCGCGCAGCTGTTTCTACCAGCGCATGTTATCAATGAATATTGTCGACCAGATCGGTCGTTTTACCCAACTCCGGATTTTTTGGATGCGAATTTACCTCGATCGATGAAAACGGACGAAGGTTTTTGGTTTACTACAGTATACGAGGATGGGAAATTAGGAGTTAAGTTTGGAATTTATCGTGCAGGTCGCCGTAGGGCGATGGTGTCAGCAGAAGAAAAAAGCTTTGATGGTCAAAGTATACGTGTTCTAGCAAGAACACGACTTCAACAATATGAGTCTTTGAGGTCTAATTTAAAGCAATATGCTTCATCTGCGGTAGATATGGAGGAAATCGAATTAGCACTTGCAGAAATGATTACAGCAAAATCTAAAAAACAAAACCCTCAAGAAACTTATAAAGTGGAATCTATTGCCTATAAAAATTCACAGATATTTGAGTATTCTATGACACCAGCGAAAGTTAATATCCGAAAAATCAAATCTCCAGTTTCTGCAGCAGCTACTAAAAAAGCAGGATTATTTCAGAACACAAAAATAAACGGGATTAAGGCGAGACATGAAGAGATCGAATTTCAAAACGATAGCTGTGATAAACGCGCTTTTTCTCGAAGTAATAATATGTGAATTCTCATGATATTCAGCTTAAGTGTATGATTAATAGATATTATTTAAACTAATCTGATATATTTCCCACCCTTATGGATAAACAAATAAAAGTGGTAACAGGTCACCCCCTATTAAAATTTTTCTTGAAAAATTTTTAATGGGGTATATATTTTTTGCCATCCAACAGGTTAGGCAGGAATAGTATGGATCAATTTCCAACGACGCTAGCAGAATGCTATCAAGTCATTAAAGTGTTATTAAAAGCACTGGATGATTTATCAAAGCGCGTTCAAGCCCTCGAAATGGAAAACCGATATTTAATTAAAAGAGCGTCTCAATACCAATTCATCTAACTCCTCCTTGCCGCCTTCTAAAAGCGCCAAGAAAAAGAAAAATAATCGTCACACTGCCATTAAGTTAAGGAAGTTCTCTTTAAAATACATGCTTCCTGACCCTTTTTTGATAATTTAGCGATCGAGTATCTGATATTTTATAGCGAGGCACTTTTCTATTTTTTCTTATCACTTGCGTATTAACAAGAAAAAGTTGCGTGAGTTTTTCAAAAACCTCATCTTTGTTCTCATCAGATGAAAGTATATCAAAGGCTAAATTTTTTATGGTATTAAATGAAACGGATTTATTAATAGCTTGTTTCAGCTTGCTTTTTTCTTTATTCAAATTCAAATTTAAATTTTCATTTATATCTTCTACCATAATAGTTTCAAAGTTACTGATAAAGATCGTCGACCAAAAATCTTGTTTAATTGCTTCAACACTTTTTCCCGTAAAATTCTCTAAGCTTAATCTGCTCTTGAGTTTAGAAAAAAAAGTTTCAGCCCCCCAACGAAAAAAATAGAGCTGCTGGAAGTCTTCTTCTTTAAATTTGTCTTGAGCTAAAAGAGATGTTAACAATACCTCTACTTCACCTGATGGCAATATTGTTTTAATAAATCTAACTTTAATCTCGGCGGGCAATCCTAATTTTCTTAATCTCTTGGCGTGTTTCGTTGGCACGATGATTTTAGCAATATGATCAGTAGGGCTATTTTCTTTAAACATGTTACTTCCTGCAATAAAAGTGCTTTTAGTGCATCGAATAAGATAATTTAAATTTCTTCTACTTAATTGAGCTATAAATTCATAAGAAGCATACTCTCTATCATACACAAGCAAATCGTTTTGCGTCATCTCATCAAGCATCTCACTTGCGAGAAGCGGTTCATGGCAAAGACCTGGGCCGAGAACAGATTTTACGGCTATCTG
The DNA here is from genome assembly GCA_021323415.1 of Rickettsiaceae bacterium. GTDB lineage: Bacteria > Pseudomonadota > Alphaproteobacteria > Rickettsiales > UBA6187 > JAJONM01. The sequence continues at coordinate 1,627 of JAJONM010000098.1, read as the reverse complement.
ATTTAAAACATCATAGCACGCTTCAAAAGTAGCTAAGCAATATTCACCTAATTCTTTTCTTGTGTGATTTCCGATAGGTTTCGATCCGAATATCTGTTTCATCTCATCGCTCTTAGGTAAGATGAGTTTGCTTCCATCAAAAGCGAGTACCCGAAACCCCCAATGTGTTTTAATCGGTTTGCCATCCTGATAATACCGTGAAACAATGTCATCGTTTAATTCCATAAAAGCAGTATGTCTCAGTTTTTGCCTTGCTTGTGTAAATGCGCTAGCGGTGACTGAGTAGCTCTTCTTTTTATGTAAGACAAATTCGTTGAGAATAAGTTGCAATGATTTCACGCTATGACGCAGGATTAACATAAAAACGTCAACAAATGACAATTTTCTATTTCGTGAGAAATTTTCAGGACGGGATTTATGATTTTGTATGAATTGATTATCCATTAACTTATGACTAATAAAAGAGACCACGAAACTCATATGAAAATCTCCTATCTAAAATATCTATGGTTAAATATCTTTTGAATTAAATCAAGCTGTTATTCCTTAACTTAATGGCAGTGAAGCCGGTATTCGTGTCAAAATGACCTATAAGGAAAAAAGCTTTCTGGTTTTTACGTTTAATATGTAAATTTAATTATATAATAATCAAAATAACCCCTACCAAAGTGCTCTATTGATGCTATCGCTCATTCTGACTGGTATGTTACTCAGGTCAATCCAGTACTCCCCAAAACGTTTAATATGTTCTACGAGATAAGGGCTTAAATGTCAAATTCAGAAGTGGTCTTCACTGAAACCCAACATATAATGGGGGTTGTGCAGTACACTTCTGACACTTAAATTTCAGTAGTGGTCTTCACTGTTTGTCTTTATAATCAGAAGCTGACTTCACCAGTAGACAAATAAAATAACATGCGTGCTGACGATAATTGTCTTGTTGAACGAGGTTCGATTTTAGCTTCAGACAGCAAGTGGGAGCGTGCGTGCCTGCGTGCTGAGATAATTGCATCGCTTGTAAGCTTAAAAATCGTCACTCGGGGCGTGATAGACAATGCAGCTAAACAACTTAACATTTCCACACGGCAGGTCTATGCCTTAATAAACCGCTACCGCCAAGGCCATGGGCTAGTAACGGACATGCTTTTAAAAAAATCTCAGGGTGGGAAAGGTAAAAGCCGTCTCCCTGAAGCAATCGAGCAAATTATTAGAGACGTAGTGAATACACACTATCTCAATAGACAAAAATATTCAGAGACGGTCATTTTGCAAGAAATAACACAGCGTTGCCACAAGCTAAACTTACCTGCACCTGCAATCAATACCGTTCGACTTAGAATTGAATGGCTTGGTTCTTACGAGGTCATTTCCAGGCGTGAAGGAACAAACGCGGCACGCTCATTACAATCAGCGGGTGGAGTTCCGCCAGAGATAACTGCCCCGCTTGAACAAGTCCAGATGGACCACACCGTTATTGATCTGATCGTGGTTGATGATATTAGCCGCCAGCCAATCGGCAGGCCCTATCGGCATTGTTGCGTGGATAGAGAGGGACGGGAGAAATATAAGTAGTTGCAAATCTTAAAAGTATAATAGAATCAGGCCTAAAACCGTGCAAGGTAGGAGG
>JAJONM010000097.1 GCA_021323415.1 Rickettsiaceae bacterium | reverse complement strand
TAAAAAGGCAGCACAAGCCCTGTGGGAACGCATAAAAGAGAAAAACCCACAATCTATTTACAAAGCTAAATATGGCGGCTGGTATGCAGTGCGTGATGAAGCATATTATCAGGAAGGTGAGCTGATAGAAAAAGACGGCAAAAAAATAGCTCCAAGTGGCGCTGAAGTTGAATGGGTTCACGCTATAATGAAGTTGTAAGTTTCGTGCGTGGTGGTAAGGATTTTGTGGAAGGGGCGCTAAAAGACCTATCAATTTCCCGCACCACGTTTAATTGGGGTATTCCGGTCCCGGGTGATGATAAGCACGTGATGTATGTGTGGATTGATGCATTATGTAATTACTTAACTGCAATTGGCTTTCCTGAAACTGAAAGTGCTGAATATAAAAAATATTGGGTGGATGGATCGCCTGTGCATGTGGTGGGCAAGGATATATTGCGTTTCCATGCCGTATACTGGCCAGCGTTCTTAATGGCGGCTGATTTGCCACTGCCGAATAAAATCGTAGCGCATGGTTGGTGGACAATTGAAGGCGAGAAGATGTCTAAATCCCTTGGCAATGTTATCGCGCCGAAAGACTTAATCGACCAGTTCGGCCTCGACCAAACGCGTTATTTCCTGATGCGCGAAGTACCGTTTGGTAATGACGGTAACTTCTCGAAAGATTCGATGGTTGAACGTATTAATAGCGATTTGGCTAATAATATTGGGAATTTGGCACAGCGGACTCTGAGCATGATTGCGAAGAATTGTGATGGATTAGTTCCTAGTTGCGAGTTGCAAGTTGCAAGTGGTGAGGACAAGGCATTGCTTGAGTTGGTGCAGGTTACTAAGGATATCCAGAACGAAATAAATGAACTGACAGAATGTTTTAAGTTCGATGCCATACTTGGCCACATCGTTTCATTTGCATCTGAGGCCAATGAATATATCGACAAGCAAGCGCCATGGAAGCTGAAAAAAGAAAACCCGGAAAGGATGCTGACGGTGCTTTATACACTGGCTGAGGCTATCCGCTGTATATCAATAATGCTCCAGCCGTTTATACCAGAGGCGGCTGCAAAAATTTTAGTGCAATTGGGGTATTATGAAGCGGCGGCGAAAAAAGGTATTCCGTTTGAGGAGTTGAAGCCTGAGTATGCTTTGAAACCTGGAACAGTATTGCCAGCGCCGGCAGGGGTGTTTCCAAGGGTGGAGAAGATTTTGTTGCCTTCGGGGTAATTTTAGGGGTTGAAAAATGCAAGATTTAACTAGCTCGAATATTGACCGCCAAAATATACTAAATAACCCTTATGCCTTGCAAAAAATGCAGGAAAATCTTGATTTAGGCGGAATTGTTTGGGATGGAGGGCCTGTATTTACAAAGACTCAGGTTGCACATATATTTAGTGTAGATGAAAAGACCATAGAGAGATATTTAAGTAGTCATGGAGATGAGCTTAAGAAGAATGGCTATCAACTTCTAAAAGCAAAAAAACTCTTGGAATTCAAAGGGTTGTTTGCTGCTACCGACATTGATGTCGGGAGCAAAATTACCCAATTAGGTATATTTACTTTCCGTACAGTTTTAAACATTGCAATGCTTCTGACCGAAAGTGAGATGGCAAAAGAAATACGCTTACGTATGCTAGATATTGTTATTGATGTTATTGCAGAACGTAGCGGAGGGCATACTAAATATATAAATCAGAGAAGTGAGGAATATTTATTTTCTGATTTTCAGCAAAAAAAATATAGAAAAGGTTACGTGTCAACTTTGACTAATTTTGTTGAACCATTCCAATACAAATATCAAACATATACTGACAAAGTATATCAGGCTATTTTTAAAGAACGAGCCTCTGAATATAGAAGAATCCTGAGATTGGATAAAAAAGAAAATGTTAGGGAAACAATGTACTCTGAAGTACTTGAGATTATTGCTAGTATAGAAAATGGACTGGCTTATGAAATCAAGAAAAAATATGAAGAGTTGGAACGAAAATTAACAAGCGAAGAACTAAAGAAAGTTTTTGAATCTTTTGTAAATCATCCTTCTTATGAACCTTTAATACAAAAAGCCAGAACAAAAATGGCTAGCCGTGATTTATGTTTTAGGGATGCTTTGCATTTACAATTAGAAGAGTATGTACAAAGTGTCCCGAAAGAAGATTTTAAAAATTTCCTTGGCGAAAAGAGTAAAGAACTAGAAGAGAGAATTATTGAAGCCAAAGAAGTATTCAAACGATTAAAGGATAGGTAATGAAAGATTCCTTTATGTACTTTGATTTATATTATGCTTTAAAAGTTCATGATATAGTAATTCGTGAATCTGGTGGATTACCTGGCGTTAAAGACGAAGGTGCTGTAGAAAGCATAATTGAGCATATAAAGAACGATATTTATTATCCTTATTTTGAAGATAAAATAACTCATTTAGTATTTTCTTTTATCAAACATCATACATTTAACGATGGTAACAAGCGTTCAAGTATAGCACTGGGGGCATATTTCCTTGAAATAAATGGCTTAGATTTCTGTGTTATAAAGTTCATTTATGAACTGGAGAATATTGTTGTTTATGTGGCAGAAAATAAAATTTCCAAAGATTTACTTAAAGAAATTATTATTTCAATAATCTCAGAAGACGATTATTCAGAAGAACTTAAGTTAAAAATAATTCATTCAATTTCATAAGGTAAGCTAATGCTAGTAGACTCGCACTGCCACCTAAATTTCCCTGATTTCAAAGATCAGATCGATGACGTTGTAAAACGCGCAGTGGCAAATGATGTGGGCTATATGCAGACTATTTGCACTAAACTTTCCGAATTCCCGCAGATTTTGTCGATTGCCCAGCAATATGAAAATATCTGGTGTTCGGTTGGAGTGCATCCTAATAACGTAGAAAATGAGCCGCTTGTTACAGCCGAAGAATTAACTGAGCTTACCAAAAATCCGAAAGTTATTGGTCTTGGTGAAACCGGGCTTGATTATTATTATGAACGCAGCCCGCGTGAAAAACAGCAGTTAAGTTTTATCGAGCATATTAAAACCTCACAAAATACTGGACTGCCGGTGATTGTACACACTCGTTCGGCTGATGATGATACTATCGATATTTTGCAAGAACAATATGCAAAAGCTAAGTTTCCCGGGCTTATCCATTGCTTTAGCACCGGCGCTAAACTGGCCTATGCGGCTATTGAACTTGGTATGTATATTTCAATTTCGGGCATAGTGACTTTTAAGAAAGCTGAGGAACTTCAGGCAGTTGTTAAAGATTTGCCGCTTTCAAAGATTCTGGTGGAAACGGATGCTCCGTACTTAGCGCCTATGCCGTACCGCGGCAAAACCAATGAGCCGGCATATACTAAAAATACCGCACAGTTTATTGCGGATTTAAAGGGTGTAAGTTATGATGAGGTGGCGGAGGTTACTACAAAGAATTTCTTTGAGTTGTTTACTAAGGCAAAAAGATAACTAACGCTTTTCCTCAAAAAACTTCTTCAACAAATTCCCACATTCTTGCTCCATAATCCCACCATATACTTCCGGCTTATGGTGGCATGATGAAGCAGAGAATACACGAGCGCCGTGTTCAACGCCGCCACCTTTTGGGTCATATGCACCGAAATATACCCGTCTGATACGTGCAAAACTAATCGCTTGGGCGCACATAGGGCAAGGCTCTAAGGTGGCGTATAAGTCGCAATCGGGTAGCCTGCTGTTTTTCTTTATTTTGCATGCGGCGCGGATAGCGTTAATTTCAGCATGTGCGGTGGGATAAGGCTTTTAACATGTAAGTAGCTTGCATATTAACCTATAGTTGATTATTCTATTCATATTCGTGGGCTTAAGCCATTTTTACAGGTATGTAAATGCTAAAATATTTTAAGTATAGTGCCATTGTTAGCTTTCTGCTTGTCCTGGTAGCTGCATTTTTTGCAGGTCAGTATTTTAAGTCTTATGCCTCTTCCTATGTTATTGAGGCGCCTGCCCAGGAGCGTGCGTTTAGTATTGCCAATAATTTTGCCCAAAGTGTTGTATGCCGATATGAACCAATCCTTATAGGGTTAGAAGTTGCCCCAGTTGGTCAGTGGGATAAGGATAAGTATTTTCCTAATTTTAAAAAGTTAAGTGCTACTGTACTTGGCAATGATACAACCGGCAAAATTAGCCTTTATAACAAAAAGCTGGAAGAATTTTTCTCTACGCGCGAAGGACAAGTAGTATTTTTTGATAAAGATAGTAACAGTATGCTAGCGCAAGCCCAGTCTAATGGGATAGTTAGCCGCCTTATTACATCAATGGGCATTTATGATAATAACAACCAGTTACAAAAAGGTAGTTATGTACGTACTATTTTGGCTTTTGATACATCAAAATGTATAGGCAGAAATCCAGCAAATACACAATCATTCCAGGTTTTAATAGATGTTTTTGATAACGTAACCGTGCCGTATGCAAAGTTGTTATTATTCCAGTGGGGTGTATCGTTTGGTATAGTTGCTATATTTATCACTCTTTATCTGGCCTTGTTTATTACCTCACGCAAAACAGAGAAACTTATCAATAAGCAGCATGAAGAAAAATTAAACCTGGAAAGGGCTAAAACTGTTGCAGAAACACAAAACCAACAAAAATCCATGTTCTTGGCGAACGTCAGCCATGAGTTGCGCACGCCACTTAATGCTATTATTGGGTTCTCAGAAATTATTAAGGATGAGGTAATGGGGCCAGTAGGCCACCCGCAATATAAAGAATATGTCACCGATATTAATACTTCTGGTGTACATCTTTTAAGCTTAATCAACGATATTCTTGATTATTCCAAGGCGGAAGCAAAGAAGCTTGATGTTGAATCAGTTGATATTGATGTTAGCAAAATTGCTCATAGCTGTATGCGCCTTGTAGAACCGCGCGCTAATGAAACTAAGATTAAGCTGGTAGAAAGACTCCCTGATAAGCAAGTGGTGCTTTCAGCTGACCCGAAACGTATGAAACAGATTATACTTAACCTGCTTTCTAATGCGGTGAAATTCACACCTGAAGGCGGAGAGGTTTCGCTTACTGTAGAGGAAGATGCTGTAGGTGGTTTAGTGATTGTGACTGTAGTAGATACTGGTATTGGTATTGCTGCCAAAGATATTTCTAAAGCAATGTCGCCATTTGGCCAGATAGATAGTTCTATCAGCAGGCGTTATGAAGGAACCGGGCTAGGGCTTCCGCTATCTAAGAAACTAACTGAGCTAATGGGTGGTAAGTTTGAAATAAAGAGTGAAGTTGGGCTTGGAACTACTGTTATTCTTACTTTCCCTATTATGGGGGCTAAGAGGATTGAGGATAATATTGATAAGTTTTAGTTTGGAGCTTTCATTTTAGAGGCTCAGGATGGCGATAAACGAGAGGTCCAATTTATTATTGAGTTCTATTTTCACTAAAGTGAAAGCCTCACCCACCTGGAACTAACCACTTAGTCTCAACTGACTTACACACATACTTAGTAAGTTCTGGCACCATTGCATACAGCCGTTCATCCAGTAGCCATGGCGCATTAAGAAGTATTAAACCGCAGCCAGTGAGTTTGTCTTCTACTTCCTTGTCATCAACCCAGCACTCAACCAGAAAAGTTTTAGGGATGTTTAGTGCAGTAATATCCTTGTAAAATTGTTCTATAGGAAGATGTTTTTTAAGTGGGAACCATATGCAATATGTCCCAGTACTCCAGCGAGTAAGGACGTTTTTTAACTCCTTAGCCAGCACCTCAAATTCATTTCTTTCCTCAAATGGAGGGTCTATTAATACCACGCCACGTCGTTCTTTAGGAGGAAGGTTGGCTCGAAGGGACTGGTAAGCATCCAGCCTCGTAGTTTTAGTTCTATTAGGTAGTGTTTTTAATGTAAGTGCTAATGTTTCCTGATCTTCTGGATGTAGTTCATTGGCAATAATTCTGTCATCTCTTCGCATAAGTGAAGAAGCAATAACAGGTGAGCCGGGATAGAATTGCAATTTTCCATCCGGGTTAAATTTTCTGATAAGATTTAAGTAATTTATAATGTCCTGGTTTTCTGTATTTGATGCAAATAGGCTAAATATTCCAGCCGATGCTTCATTAGTTTTCTGGGCTTGTTCGGAAGATAAATCATACATGCCTATGCCAGCATGGGTATCAAGGACGAAAAACGGCGTGTCTTTTAGCTTTAACCGCTCAATAATCTGAATTAGCACAAGATGCTTGATGACATCAGCGAAATTTCCGGCGTGGTAGATGTGTCTATAATTCATGTTAGTATTTCATTTTTGAATGCCCGCGTTGTTATAAGCTATATTCGCGTGCTCACGTATGTCCAATACGCTCTGCGCGCTCATTATAGCTTATTCCTAGCGGACAAATCAAACTTGAAATACTATCAAATTAAACAAACTGCCCTGCAGCATGTCCTGATGACCATGCCCATTGAAAATTAAACCCGCCTAAATGGCCGGTGACATCAACTACTTCACCTATAAAATACAGGCCTTTTACTTTATTGCATTCAAATGTTTTTGAAGATATCTCATCTGTATCAATACCGCCAGCTGTCACTTCTGCTGTGCGGAAGCCTTCTGTTCCATTTGGTGTAATCGGCCAGTTATTAATATGCTGTGCAATTAGTGCAAGATGTTTATTCGATAGGTCAGCCAACTTAACATCATACATCATTCCTGCTACATAAGTAGCCAGTCGCTTTGGCAGCAAGCGCGATAACACTGTGTGCAGTTCCTGTTTGGCTTGGTTTTCGCGGGCATCCTTTAAATAACTAAGCACATCTATATCAGGGGTCATGTTGATATATACCGGGTCTCCGTCTTTCCAATATGATGATATCTGCAATATAGCAGGACCGCTAAGGCCTCGATGGGTAAATAACATAGCCTCTTTAAACTGCTGATTATTACATGTGACTATAACATCAACTGATACGCCTGATAGTTCTTTCAAATTTTTTAGGACATCATCTCCTAAAGTGAAGGGGACTAAGGCCGGGCGAGGAGGGATGATATTCAATTCGAACTGCTTTGCCACATCATATCCAAAGCTAGTTGCGCCCATTTTTGGTATTGATGGACCACCTGTTGCTATAACCAGGGATTCACAACTTAAGGTGGAGCTGTTGTTAGTTTTTAGAGTGAAATTCCCACTGTTTTTTTCTATGGAAATAACACTAGTTTGTAGCGCTATTTCTACAACTGACTTTGCGCATTCGGAAACTAGCATATCGATTATCTGCGCAGATGATTTATCGCAGAATAACTGCCCTAAAGTTTTCTCGTAATATGCAATATTGTATTGTTGCACCATGTTAATAAAATCAGCAGGAGTGTAGCGCTTTAATGCTGATATACAAAAGTGAGGATTATTGGATATAAAGTTCTTCTGGCTTGTGTGGATATTGGTGAAATTACAACGCCCACCACCTGATATACGAATTTTATCCCCAGGGTTCTTAGAATGATCTATTAATAGTGCTTTCCGACTGCGTTTGCCAGCTTCTATAGCACACATAAGTCCTGCAGCACCTGCACCAATAATAATAACATCAAAAAATTTCAAAATTATTTATCCGATTTGCTTCTAAAAAACAGCTAGTGTTTACAATACTATTCTTTACGCATCAACCTTAAATTGTACATTTGTGCAGTGCAATTGAGACAATCTGATATGTTGCAATTAATAATAGGATATGATAATCGCACATAGTTTAGTACATAAGTTTTTCGTAAAAATGAAAAGCATATGACCAGAATAAGAGAATATAAATTCGCTTGAAAGTAAAGAAACAGGAGAGAAGTCAATGAGATCAGCACTAAAATCAGAAAAAAACCGTTTCCATACAAAAGATCAACAACGCTGGAGAATAGTAAAGCGTAAGAAACTGGTTCTAAATTGCTGCATGAGTTTAGCTTTTGCGATGTCTTTCGTAGTGACTTCTGCCGCATATGCTGCTCCTGGAAATGGTAATGGCAACGGCAACGGAAATGGTGGTACGACTATAACTGCAACTACATTGCCTGAGAATCCTCATACTCTTGTTGGAAGTGCTGCTTACAGCTTTGATAATGTTAATCATATTCATGATGTGGATATGAATAGTTCATATGTAAAAACCCGTTACGATTCTTTTAACATTGGAAGTGCAGCTACTGTGAACGTTCTTGGTCATAATGGCGGCGGTACGTTTGTGGCTAAAGTAAAAGATACTGGCAATACAAGTATGAGTTATATTTACGGAACGCTTAATGCTTCTGGTGTTAATGTATTCCTAATGAATACTGCTGGTTTCACATTTGGTGCGGGTGCCAATATTAACGTTGGTTCGCTGGGGGTTACAACTGCTAAAACCCAATCTTTTGATGATTCAACAAGCACGCTTTCTTTTAGCGAATTCGGCAATGGAAAAATCATTAATGATGCGAATATAACTGTTTCTCAAGGTGGCTTTGCAGTTCTTGCTGGCCCTTATGTTGAGAATAATGGCTTTATCCAGGCTGACTTAGGTCAGATACAATTGGCGTCTTCTACCGAAATGACAGTAGATTTACGTGGTGACGGCCTTATAACTTTCGGCGCAACTCCTGCTGATCTTGGTTCTACTGAAATTGGTGTGAAAAACACAGGTACATTGCAAGCTCGTTCTGGTACTGTAGCTATCTCTGCTAAAGAAGTATCTAACATTATTGAAAACTCTGTAAATCTTGATGGTGTTGTTGATGCTGATTCGTTCGGCACAGGTACAAATGGTGGCACTGCCAATGGCGGCACTGATGGTAATGGTGGTGTTGTTACTGCTATTGCTGAAGATACTACATTATTTAGCGAAGACGCTTCTATTTCTGCAACAGGTGGAGATACTGAAGGCAATGCTGGTTTTGTTGAGATAAGTGGCGCGCATGTTGGAGTGGCAGGTTCAATTGACCTCTCCGCTGCAAATGGAAATGGCGGATTCTTATTAATCGATCCGGCTGATTTAAGAATCAGAAATGGTAGTGGTTCTGCAATAGCTGATGTTATTTATGAAAATGTAATTGAATCGGTTTCACAAGGTGGTGCTAAAGTTGCGTTGCTTGCGACAAATAGCATTACACTAGAAGATCTTGCAGATAATCAGTTGCAAGGTGCTGGTACTATTACTCTTTCTACTACTGGATTAGGTGGTACTGGAACTACTGGGTCAATATCATTTGATGATAAGAATGATGGTATAACAACGACCTTTGGTAGTATAATCCTGTCTGCAGGAGAGGGTGGGATTGATGTTGGCCATCTAAAGACAGATGCTT
>JAJONM010000029.1 GCA_021323415.1 Rickettsiaceae bacterium | reverse complement strand
ACTAACAGAAATAACTTCCGCACCGCGAGTTTTGAATTCGTTTAGTTTATTGTTAAATGCAATAATCTCTGATGGGCATACAAACGTAAAATCCAGTGGGTAGAAGAATAAAACACCAACCTTACCTTTAAGGTAAGATTTCAGGTTGAATGCATCGTTAATTTCGTTGTTTGGCATTACCGCTTTTGCAGTAAAATCCGGCGCTTGTTTTCCAACTAAAACAGCCATATCAGTACTCCTTGGTTAAAATTCAATTGATAGAAATATATGGGGTAGGAATACCCCGATGTCAAGTAGCAAGCTTGAAGTTTGCTAGAGTGTTTCCGCTTTTACATTTTCAGCAGGCGTCCAAGGCGAAAAAAATTCTAGCGTAGCCTACCTACGTGAATTTTTAAAGACCGCAGGACAACGCCCTGAAAATTAAAATGGGGAACATTCTAATGCCCACACCCCGCCCCACAGGCCTCACCATGCACATGCTGGTTCTTTTTAAACTTAGCCATTTTCCTAAGCAACGTATCCCTCTTAAGCGGCGAAAGATAATCAAGGAACACCTTCCCATCCAAATAATCAATCTCATGCTGTATACACGTCGATAAAAACCCTTCTGCCTCTAATTCTTGCGGCTTGCCATCATAATCCAGATATTTTAACTTAATATTTTTTGGCCTTGTGATATCAGCTGAAATGCCCGGAAAACAAATTGATGCCTCCATAAACGTTTGTTTTTCAGCAGAAGACCCTACCACCTCAGGGTTAACCATAAATAATTTCTTTGTCTGCCCATCTTCCTCAAGGCTTATAACCACAATACGCTTTAGGATGCCCACCATATTTGCACCCATGCCAACTGCATGTTCAGCCGCCAATGTTTCCATCATGTCGTCCATGAGCTTCCTCACACTGTCATCCACAGCTTCGACATCTTTAGCTTTTTGTTTAAATATAGGATTTGGAGCAATAATCAGAGGTAGTATGGTCATATCTTCTCAAGTTTTCCTTTCTGCAGCACAAAATTACAACCAAGTCTGGCTGCCTCTGTAGCATTACTTTTATGTTTACCAAGCGCCCTGATTATAACCTTGCCACTTTTACGTATCTGTTCTACATCCTTATCATCAGCATCCTGCGGTACAAATACTTTTTCTTTTTTTACAGCTTTTGGCAGAATACGGAATAATTCATTCACATATAAGGTAACGCCAATTCCTTCAACATCACCATCTGCAATATAACGACCGCCTCTGGCCAGCTCATCTTTTGCCTTTTTAGAAAAGATAGAGAACCCTATATCCGTATGGTAGCTAAAATTTGTAGCAGATATTGGGTCAATTGATATATTTACATCCTTCTTTTTGCTAGCCACAATATCGATAACTTCGCACATTCTGGCACATAAAGCCCCTGCTTTTTTCGATAGTTTTAATTTCAGTAATTGCTGCGGCGTTATACCAATATCTATCAACTTTATTAACAATTCACCTTTCTTACCAAGCTGCTTAGTTATCGCCCCTGCATCTTTTTTCCTTATTGCTACAAGCAAAGGTTCTTTATCTTCAATTTTCAAATCCTGCAGCACAATTTCGGCAAGGCCAGGGATATTAAAATCAATACATAAATCTTTCACACCAACTTGTCCAAGAGCCTCGAGCGCAAGCAACACCACTTCAGCATCAGCGTAAGCATTGTTTATACCTATCAGCTCTATACCAGCTTGAGTAAATTGCCTTTCGGCATGCAGCCCCTCACCTTTTACGCGAAATACATCTCCCGCATAAGCAAGGCGTATTGGCCCCGGCTCATTCTTCAGCCTGGTAGTTGCCACACGCGCAACTTGCACAGTAATATCCGCCCTCACCCCCATCATATTATGTGACAAAGGATCCATTAAGCGAAATGTACTATTCTCTAAAGCCTTTCCGGCACCTGCGAATAAGCTATCTTCAAATTCAATAACCGGAGGGTTAATCAGGAAGTAACCAAAACTCTCAAAATACGCAGATATCTTCGCAACAATATCTGCTTGCCTTCCAGCTTCAGGAAATAATAAATCATGAAATCCAGCAGGTAATAATCCTATATTCATTTCTTTAACCATATTGCAGTAATTTCTGGATTATAGAAATTATGCCATATAGTGCAAGTTATGAGTAATAATCCTGTATTAATTTTTTTACTTGCCGTACAATCAAATATTAAAAAATTAATAAAAGTGAGGTCCGTATGGAAAACATAATAGGCTCTATAGCTGCAGTACTCACAACATTCAGCTTTCTTCCACAGGTAATAAAAATAATTAAAACCAGTAATACAGAAAACATTTCACTTTTAATGTATATTTTAGCAGTTATTGGACAAATACTTTGGTTGGCTTATGGAATAATAATAGGTAGCTTTCCTATAATTATATCCAACACATTAACTCTAATATTTTCAAGCATAATACTGTATGTAAAAATTACTCATACAGTTAGGCCAAACACTAAAAAGATGATTGGTCACTAGTTTCTTTTCTGCGAGTAAGACGGTAATAGCTGATAGCGCTATATGGAATAGTCGCCAGATAAACAACTCCCGCAACGGGCAGGAACAGCCATGGTTCAATAATTATAGCGATAACAAACAATGCTGCAATTGAAGTAACAAGCGATATAAATTCCCTTCTTATTTTAACTTTCTTTATGGAAATAGTCGGGATCCTGCTTACCAAAAGAAGAGCTATAACTGCCATATAAACAACAACCCACACCGGATCTATCTCAAACGGTTGCTTGCTGAATTTGTCCTTCAATAAAAAGGATAAAGCAATCGGAATAAGTGCAAGGCCTGCGCCACATGGAGCAGGAACCCCGGTAAAGAATCTGTCTTCAATCTCCTTATCTGCAAATTCATCTGCCGAAGTACAATTAAACCGCGCCAGACGCAACGCCATACTTATTATAAAAAATAATGTAACCGCCCAACCGAAGCCTTTTATTGTATGCAGGCTCCACATATAGATAAGCAGTGCAGGGGCAACACCAAAATTAAAGAAATCCGCCAGCGAATCTAGCTGCGCACCAAATTCACTGGTAGCATTTAGCATTCTGGCCAGACGCCCATCTACCCCATCAATAAAAGCTGCAATAATAATAAATATTACTGCCATTTCCCATTGCCCAGAAATGGCATATTTAAGAGCAAACAAGCCAAAACACAGACCAATCAGCGTAACCAGATTAGGAAAGAGCCTCATTATAGGCAGCGATTCGCCTGATGAATCTTTGTTTTTTGACATTATATAATTTCGCCTTTACGAGCAGGATTTGCACTACTTAAATCAGCAAATATGGTTTCTCCACCAATTGCAGTCTGGCCTTCAGTCACCAACGCATTAACACCAGCTGGCAGATAAACATCAACCCTGCTACCAAAACGTATAATACCATAACGCATCCCAGCACTAACCTGTTGTTTGTCTTCCAGGTTACAAACAATACGCCTTGCGATTAAACCTGCGATTTGCACACAAACAATATTTTGCCCTTTTGGTGTTGTAATTACCACCGACTGCCTTTCATTTTCCTGGCTTGCTTTTTCCAGGTTAGCACTTAAAAATTGCCCCGGATGGTAATTAAGTACCGTAACCTCACCTGTGATCGGAACCCTGTTTACATGCACATTGAATATGCTTAAGAAAATACTTATTCTAGTAACTTTATCGTCACCCAAGCCCAGCTCTGGCGGTAATGAAACAGTTTCTATTTTCTGGATATAACCATCTCCTGGGCTAACAACCAGCCCTTCACCTGCTGGCACAGCACGAACAGGGTCGCGGAAGAAAAACACGCACCAGATAGTTGCCACCAACCCAAAGAATCCAAGAGGAGAGTATATTGCCCATAAAAACAACGAAACCATGGCAAATATAAAAATAAATACATGGCCTTCTTTGTGTACAGGTGGAATAAAATCTTTCATCAACTTTACAAAATTATCAAAATCCATATATCACCCTTCTAAATAATCAACGCATATGTTTATACTATAGTATTTTATAAATTCAATTAATACTACGGTTAAGTAGTGTCTCATTTTATGCTAGGCATAACCGCTAGCATCCAAAATATATCTCTTGCCTTCAAATTGTATAACCATAATTAAGATTCTGTTGCCAAAACACACTTTTCGTTATACCAATCCTTCTCTTTTTTAAACTTGTAATGGAATTTAAGTAAATGTCTGGTAAAAAGTCGGTTTGTGTGTTTTGTGGTGCAAGCAATAATGTTGCAAAAGAATTTCTCGAAGAAGGCCAAAAAGTAGGAAAAATGATTGCCGAGAAAGGCTATCACATGGTTTTCGGTGCAGGCGATTGTGGCGTTATGGGAGCTACCGCCAGTGGGGTACTAGATAACGGCGGCACAGTTACCGGAGTTTTCCCTAGAATATTAGATGGCCTGGAAAAAGAACATCAGCATTTGACTGAAACCATCATTGTCGATGACATGCACACCCGCAAAATGACCATGTTTCTAAAATCGGACGCATTCATCATCCTACCCGGCGGCTTTGGCACCATGGACGAAACCTTCGAAGTAATAACCTGGAAACAACTCCACACCCACAATAAACCAATCGTATTCTACAATTACAAAGGCTTTTGGGATAACTGGAAAAAACTCACCGACCAGTTCATCGACATGGGCTTCGCCACCGAGCGCACCCGCAACATGTATGATATAGTAGATACGCTAGAGGGTGTGTTTGAGAAGTTATAATTTAAATCCCCTTATAGTTACGTACGTAAATCAGCGCTAATGCACAAGACGCTTCCCTGCTTGCCGAGTTAGCGGCGCGGCTGGTAAGGATTACCGGTACTCGGGCTCCCAGAACAATTCCTGCTCCATCATCATCGGAAAGAAAGCGGGATTGTTTATAGAGCATATTGCCAGCTTCCAGATCAGGAACAACCAGAATATCTGCATTTCCGGCCACTTCAGATTTAATGCCTTTAATCGCTGCCGCCTCCTGCGATAGAGCATTATCTAATGCCAATGGACCATCAAGAATGCCGCCTGTAATTTGTCCCCGTTCTGCCATTTTACAAAGCGCAGTAGCATCCAGCGTGGAAGGTAGCTTTTCCGTTACCATCTCTGTTGCCGAAAGAATCGCTACCCGTGGGGTTCCCATGCCAAGCACACGAAACATATCAATGGCATTCTTGATAATATCGCGCTTGTCCATAAGATTTGGTTTGATATTCAACACCGCATCAGTCAGTAACAAAGGCTTTGGATAATGGGGGAGTTGCAGGATAAATACGTGACTCATACGCCTGCCGGTACGCAATCCTTTTTTCTTATTTACTACCATTTCCATTAGCTCTTCAGTATGGATCTTGCCCTTCATTACGGCCTCAGCTTTTCCCTCTCGCACCATTGCTATGGCTTGCTCAGCAGCAGCATGGCTATGCGGCGTGTGCACGACAGTATACGCGCTAATATCTAATGCTTCATCTTCGGCAATTTTACGTATTTTTGTTTCCGGTCCTATCAATATCGGTTCTATCAATCCTCGTTCAGCAGCAGCAATTGCGCCTTGGAGAGAATAGATATCGACTGGATGTACTACCGCTGTTTTAAGCGGTAACAAGCCTTTGGCCTTGTCTAGTAATAGGCTTTTATATTGTAACGCCCCCACCTCCTTTTCTCCTACTAATAATGATTGCTCCACTCCTATTTTTATAGCCACCTCACCCTAAAAATAAAATTATTTGATAAAGGTTTTATATTTGTACACAAACCTAAGACAGCTTTTCTATTCGATAATTCATATGCTTATAAAGTTCTAACAAGGAGAAGCAATCTATGAAAGCATTAATCTATTTAGGTCCAGGCAAAAAAGCAGTTGAAGAACGTCCTATCCCTACCATTATAAATCCTACCGATGCTATTATAAAAATAGAGAAAACTACCATCTGCGGCACAGACCTGCATATACTTAAAGGCGACGTACCTACTTGTGAACCAGGGCGGGTACTAGGGCACGAAGGTATTGGCATAGTGGATAAGATTGGGTCTGGAATCACAGAGATAAAGCCCGGAGAAAAGGTGCTCATTTCCTGTATTACATCATGCAGCAAATGTAGTGCCTGTCATGAAGGCATGTATTCACACTGCGAAACGGGTGGATGGCTACTCGGACACAGAATTGATGGTACGCAAGCGGAATATGTGCGTGTTCCTCATGCCGATACCAGCCTACATAAAATTCCTCAGGGGTTGGATGAGGATGCTTTGGTGATGTTAAGCGACGTGCTACCTACAGGCTATGAATGCGGTGTGCTTAATGGAAAAGTTAAACCTGGCGATATAGTAGCAATTATCGGCTCTGGCCCTATCGGGCTTTCAGCCTTACTTACAGCACAACTTTATTCACCCGCAAAAATCATTATGGTAGATTTAGATCACTACCGTTTAGAAGCAGCTAAAAAACTAGGAGCATCGGAGGTTATAAATAGCAAGAACTTATCTGAAGAAGAACTAGAAAAAAGGATACTGAACCTCACCTCAAAGGGTAGAGGCGTGAATGTTGCTATCGAAGCCGTTGGCGTTCCTGCCAGTTTCCAGCTTTGTGAAGAAATCATTGCGCCAGGAGGCGTGATTGCAAATATCGGCGTGCATGGGGTCAAAGCTGAACTTCACCTTGAGCGCTTATGGGATCGCAATATTACGATTACTACCCGCCTAGTGGATACAATAACAACACCTATGTTATTAAAAATAGTAGAATCCGGTATACTTAATCCTAAACAGCTTATCACGCATAATTTTACTTTAAATAATATTCTTGAAGCATATGATACGTTTGATAATGCAGCTTCCAGTCATGCCTTAAAAGTCATTATTAGTAGGAATCAACAAGCAGGCGCAACAAAGTAATTAGCAACCTTAGTACTTTCGCTTAGCAAAAGCAAAATGTTACTGTATATATTTCTGGAAATCTAGCCTCTAACCCACTAAACTAGCAACCAGCAACTAATGACTAGTAACCAGACATGACCACACCAATAACAGTAGCCTATGGCGACGGCATCGGCCCGGAAATTATGGAAGCCGTTATCTTAATTTTAAAAGAAGCACGCGCACAAATCCGCATCGATACAGTCGAAATCGGCGCACGCGCTAACCATCACGGCTTTAAGTCCGGCATCCCTGATTCCTGCTGGGAGATAATCCGCCGCAACAAAATCCTGCTGAAAGCCCCAATCACCACCCCGCAAGGCGGTGGCTATAAAAGTGTCAACGTAACACTCCGCCGCGCTCTTGGCCTTTATGCCAATATCAGGCCATGCGTATCATATCATCCTTTCGTCGGCACAAAACACCCCGAAATGGACGTAGTAATCATCCGCGAAAACGAAGAAGATTTATACAGCGGTATCGAACACCGCCAAACGCAGAACGCATATCAATCATTAAAGTTAATGACGCGTCAGGGCTGCGAGAAAATCAACAAATACGCCTTTGATTACGCCACCAACCACGCCCGCAAAAAAGTCACCTGCTTTACCAAAGACAACATCATGAAAATGACCGATGGCTTGTTCCATAAGGTTTTCAACGATATTGCGGAAAATTACCCAGATATAAAAAACGAGCATTACATAGTCGATATCGGAGCCGCAAGACTCTCAAGCCGCCCGGAAAATTTTGACGTAATAGTAACCGCCAATCTATACGGTGATATTATCTCCGACATCGTCTCCGAAATTTCCGGCTCAGTCGGCCTTGCCGGCAGCGCCAATATCGGGCAGGAATTCGCCATGTTTGAAGCGGTACATGGCTCCGCACCAGATATTGCGGGGCAAGGTATAGCCAACCCATCTGGCCTCTTAAACGGAGCAATAATGATGCTGGTGCATATCGGCCAGTATGAAGTTGCGACAAAAATCCATAATGCGTGGCTCAAAACCATAGAAGACGGCATCCACACAGGTGATATTTACAACGAATCCGTAAGCAAAGAAAAAGCCAGCACCGAAACTTTCACCAAAGCAGTAATCGCCCGCCTAGGCCAAAAACCTGAGCATTTCAAACCCGTAACCTATAGTGCGTCTACCGAAAAGCCATTAGCAAAATTTAAATTTCACCGCAAAAAAGAACAAAAGCAGCTAATAGGGGTGGATGTATTCTTCGACTGGGAAGGCGGTGATGCAGAAATACTAGCCGGGCAACTAAACAATATTACAGGAACCACCGCATTAAAGCTACAGATGCTGGATACGCGCGGCTTCAAAGTCTGGCCTGCTAGCAAAATAGCTAACCTCGGCACCAGCGACCACTGGCGCGCCCGCTTCTTCCCTGAAGGAACTGAAAAATCAGCTGTGCATTCTGATATTGTTGAGTTGCTAAACGCCCTGCAAGCAAGCTCCCTTGATTTTATTAGGACAGAAAACCTTTATACATTCGATGGGGAATTAGGCTTTTCGCTGGCGCAGGGTGAGTAAATACTAGCTGCGGCAAGCGCGCTGGGCGGGGTTTGCAACCCCGCCCACACATTCATTTCCTTATAAAACATGAATCCTACCTAGACCGGTAATTAATCGCTGATTTCGACAATTTCACCCACCACAACCGCCATCCCACTAGCCACCAATTTCAGCGCGAGCGGGTAACTCTCATGCTCTTTTTCCAGAATCCTGGCAGATAGTGATTCCACCGTATCACTGCTTAAAACCGGCACTGCCGCCTGCACGATAATCGGCCCTGCATCCATTTCCTTGCGTACAAAATGCACAGTACATCCTGCCAGTTTTACCCCAGCTTCCAGCGCCTGTTTCTGCCCGTCTATCCCCTTAAATGAAGGAAGTAACGATGGATGGATATTAATCAGTTTATTATGCCATTTATCAACAAACCACTCCGATAGCAAACGCATGAATCCCGCCATGCAGACAAACTCCGCGCCGCTTTGGACAATTGCCGCATCCATTACCTTATCAAACTCTTCGCGCGATTTATATTCTTTGTGGTTAATTACTTTGGTCGCAATAGCCGCTTTTTTAGCGCGCTCCAGTCCGTATGCAGTATCTTTATTAGAAATCACCAGCACAATCTCCGCCGGATAATCCTGAGCACTACACGCATCAATCAGCGCCTGTAAATTGGTTCCGCTGCCGGAAATTAATACTGCTACTTTGAGTTTACTCATACAGCCTATCTATATTCTTATAAACCACCGACTCGCCCTTATTTTCAACAACCCGGCCGATAAAATCATATTTATCGCCATTTGCCCTGATAACCTCACCAACTTCTTCCGCATCAGCCTGGCTCACCACCGCAATCATACCAACACCTGAGTTGAATGTACGCAGCATCTCAGTAGCTTCTATATTGCCAATTTCTGCCAACCATTTAAACACTGGCGGCATTTGCCAGGTAGCACAATCTACTTCCACCGCCAATTTATCAGATAGCACCCTTGGAATATTCTCAGTAAAACCGCCGCCTGTAATATGGGCAAACGCCTTAACCTTGCCACTTTTAGCCGCTGCTAAACAAGTTTTTACATAAATGATGGTTGGCACAAGCAGCGCCTCACCGAGTGTCGGTTTATTACTTGCAAATGGAGCTTTATCCGAATACTTAAATCCCTTTCCTTCCACCAAATGTC
Organism: Rickettsiaceae bacterium; assembly: GCA_021323415.1. GTDB lineage: Bacteria > Pseudomonadota > Alphaproteobacteria > Rickettsiales > UBA6187 > JAJONM01. Next base: position 9,986 of record JAJONM010000029.1, on the reverse strand, counting down.
TAACTAGCGAATACCCATTAGAATGCACTCCACTTGATGCAATACCAATCAGAACATCACCCACCTTCACGTCGCTGCGCGGCAGCACTTTATCGCGCTCAACTGCACCAACTGCAAACCCCGCCAAATCATAATGCCCAGCCTGATACATCCCCGGCATCTCTGCCGTTTCACCGCCGATCAACGCTGCACCCGCCTGCTTACAACCATCTGCGATACCTTTTATCACATCATAAGCAACATGGTTTTCCAGCTTCCCCGTTGCAAAGTAATCAAGGAAAAATAACGGCTCTGCCCCTTGCACCACAAGGTCATTAACACACATAGCAACAAGGTCGATACCAATAGTGTCATGCTTATCCGCATCAAAAGCGATTTTAAGCTTAGTCCCCACTCCGTCATTGGCCGAAACCAGAACCGGGTCCTTATACTTACAGGCCGCCAAATCAAATAAACCACCAAACCCACCAAGCTCAGCATCAGCGCCAACTCTGGCAGTTGATTTTGCCAGCGGCTTTATTTTGGTTACTAAGTCATTTCCGGCGGTAATATCAACTCCGGCATCTTTATAGGTATTGCTGCTCATAATATATCTTGGAAAATATGAAGTTTCGTGTAATTATTCTCATATAATAGTGTTTTAATTAATTCGATTAATACTAGGAGTTTTAGTCTTTTCAAGATTTAGCGTAGTAAACCTACGTGAATTTTAAAAAAAGGAAACGACGACGTAGTAATGAATTTAGTAAACCACTAAAGTACATAGCGAAATAGTATCAATTTTACAATTAAAATACATATGAAACCAATTTATCTTATTATTATTGGAATTCTGCTCGCTTTTACACAAAAAGCTGACGCCGCCGGCTTATTTACCATCAATAACATTGAAGTTTCAAGTGATGGTGATTCCGCTAAGCAAGCCAAAGATAATGCCATTACAAGCGCTTACAATCAGGCTTATAAACAACTTCTAGGCAGAATAATAACCTCCACCCCAGAAGATAAATGGCCAAGTCCCAACCAGGAAGAGTTATCTGAACTGGTCCGGGGCTTTGACATAGTTAAAGAAAAAGTAACACAAAAACACTACAAAGCTACGCTTAACGTCACTTTTAGAAAGGAATTGATAGAAAAACTCCTGCAAGTTAACAAAATTGAATATGTAAGTACTGTAAGTGACCCGGTAATAATACTGCCATTATTTTCTGCTGATGGTACAGATATGCTATGGGAGGAAAGTAACCCATGGGCTATATCATGGAAGAAAGCACTGGCTTCTGGTGGTTATACCAAATTTATCGTACCACAATCCCATATCACAGTAGAGCAGTTGTCATCCAGCGAGCAAAGTGACAAAGATGCCTTATCTACCCTTATGGACCAATATTCTTCAAAAAAACTCTTACTTGCTAAAGCAAGCAAAACTGAAAATAATGGGCTTATTGAATTAGTAGTAACACTTACTTACTTAAACAGCGAAATACCAGAAACTAGTAACTTAAGTTTTAAAGCAGAAACGAGCACCGATACACTTGAAAGTCTAATGCAAAAAGCAGCAACACAAATTATCAGTGATGCTGATGCAAAATGGAAGCAGGCACAAACCATCTCACAATCATCTGGCTCCCAGATAAATGTTAACATCCCGATTTCAAGCCTTGATGAATGGAATAATATCCGCAAAAGCATCTCTGGCTTAGGCTTCATTAAGTCAATGCGTTCAAAATACATTACCGTTGGGTATGTTTCTGTTGATTTCAACTTTGAGGGTAATTACCAGGATCTGGCTACCAACTTTCAAAACCATGGATTTACGCTAGAGCAAAAAGATAATGGCTATTTTTTATATGCTTTATAATAAAGGGTGAAGGATAATGACCTTTAAAGATAAATTATTGCTTTCCATTATAATAATTCTCTTATTAGGGTTATTTATCTTCAGTATTAGTGAAATCTTACTACCTTTTGTTGTAGCAATAATATCTTCTTATTTCTTAAGTCCTGCCGTAGATAAACTGCAAAAAGTAGGCATACACAGAGCATGGTCTGCCTCAATTATAATCAGCGCATTCTTTTCAATACTTGTTCTGCTTTCAATTTTGCTTTTACCATTACTTTACGAACAATTCATTTCACTCATAAATCAAATACCTGAATATATTCGTAAGGCTGACAAGGAACTCCTCCCGTCTATACGTTCAGCGCTTATAAAAATCTCTCCGGAAACTTTAGAAAAAGCTCAGGAATCTGTTAGCGGTGCATCAGTATATATTTTGGAATTCTTAGGCAAAATGATGGCTAATATATGGAGTTCAGGCCTTGCATTAGTAAATCTTTTAGCGCTTATATTCGTCACTCCTGTCGTCATGTTCTACATTCTACGCGATTGGGTAAAAATCGTTACAAAAGTTAATTCACTCTTGCCACCCAAATATGCTACCACTATCCGTAAGCAATGCCGGGAAATTGACATAACTCTTTCAGGCTACATCCGTGGCCAAACCAATGTTTGTCTATTACTTGGTATTTTTTATGCCCTTGGCCTTACCATGGCAGGCCTTAATTTTGGTTTTGTCATAGGTCTGGCAACTGGCATTTTTAGCTTCATCCCCTATGTTGGGTTATTATTTGGTTTTGCGATAGGTATTGTTGTTGCAATTTTTCAGTTTGCCGAGATAAGTCAAATACTCATCGTTGCAGGAATATTCATTTTAGGGCAATTTATTGAGGGCAACTTTGTTTCTCCAAAACTGGTGGGTGATAAGGTCGGCCTTCACCCTGTATGGATTATTTTCGGTATGTTATCAGGTGGCGCCATGTTTGGCTTTATTGGCATATTGCTTGCTATTCCGGTAACTGCTATTATAGGGGTTCTAGTCAGGTTTGCCTTAGATGAATATCTAAATAGCCCCATGTTTATAAAAAGAAAAAAACCAGCGAAAGCGAAAGCTTGAACATTATGTCACAAGAATTTTTTAACTTTGGTTTCATAGAAACCACAAAAGAAGAGGATTTCATCGTCTCCCCTTCAAACCTGCACGCATTTTCCTATATAGAAAAATGGCCAGCCTGGGATTCCAAAATCCTTTTAATTTACGGCATTAAAGCAAGTGGGAAAACCATGCTTGCTAATATCTGGCAAAGAAGGTCAGGTGCCACATCAATTTCTGCTAATGACATTTATTCCAGTAATTATTCGGTTAATAATAACTATTTACTGGAAGACATAGAAAAAGTTCATGATGAGTCTGCTTTATTGCATTTTTTCAATTCCATGAAAGAAGCCAATAACGGATATTTGCTTATGACAGCAAAGGAAAATCCGCAAAATTTAGGCATAAGGCTAGCTGACTTGCGCTCGCGCTTAAATGCAATTGCTTCTGCCGGCCTTAGCGCCCCTGATGATGAATTGTTACGCGCTATTTTTCTAAAACAATTTACCGATCGCCAGCTCAAAGTTGATATGGAGGTAATAAACTATCTCATAAGTCGTATAGAACGCTCTTTTGCCGCTGTTTACCAAATGGTAGAAGCCTTAGATAAACTGGCCTTAAAAGAGAAAAAGAATATAACGATCCCTTTTGTACGTAAAGTCCTGTAGTTTCGAGCTAATTTACCCCTCATAATTAACTAATAATTAACCTTCACCCGATATTATATACAAGGATGTCATTATAAGGCAGGGAGAGAAAATGTCTGGTATAGCTGATACAGCAAAGCAGTTTGATGTAATTGTTGTAGGTAACGCAATTGTCGACACTTTAATCAAAACTAACGATGCATTTCTTGAAAGCCTTGGGCTTAAAAAAGGCTCAATGAACCTAATTGACGATAAAAAAGCAAAGCAACTCTTTGATCTTTTCTCATCAGTTACCAAATCGCACGATTCAATAATAAATGAGATGTCTGGCGGAACAGCGAACGTTTCAGCGGGAATAAGCTCTTTTGGCGGTAAATCATCATTTATTGGTAAAATTAGCAGTGACCAGCCCGGCGATAGATTTGCCACAAAATTAAAAGAGCGTGGCATAGAATTTTCTTCCAGTCCTTCTAAAGGCGAACTTAGCACTGGTAGAAGCCTTATAATAGTAACTGAAGATGGCGCAAGAACCATGTGTACATATCTTGGCTCTTCAGGTGAAATAAATAAAGACGACCTAAAAGAAGATCTAATAGCTCAATCAAAGATATTATTCATTACTGGCTTTTTACTTGATTGTAAAAATGGCAAGGAAACCTGCATAGCAGCAATTGAAATAGCCCGTAAGAATAATTGTAAGATAGCTTTTTCCCTTTCTGATTACCTATGTGTTGAGCGCCACAAAAAGGATATGTTGGAACTAGTAGAAAACCATACAGATATATTATTTGCCAATAAAAAAGAAATTAACGCCCTATGTGTAACTAGTAACCACGAAGACGCAATAAAAAAGATAACTGAAAAATATGCCGGCAAGGATAAAATTGCGGCTATAACTTGCTCAGCCGAAGGCGTTATAATAATTAATAAAGAAGCTCCGATAAAAGTAGAGGCAGTCAAAGTAGCCGATATAAAAGATACTACCGGATCTGGCTCTCTTTTTGTAAGCGGGTTTTTATATGCCCATACCCACGGTTTTGATCTGGAAAAATCAGCTACCCTAGGCAATCTATGCGCAGCAGAAGGTCTAAAACACTTAGGAGCAAGGCCAATCATTAACTTAAAAGATCTAATAGTAAAACTATAAAAAAAGCCGCTATCTTAAAGATAGCGGCTTTTTCGTATGCAAAGTAAGAAGCTTATGCTGCGCGTTTCATAGCTTCACATTCAGAAACATCATTCTTTTCAGGCTCGAATGAAACAGTTGCCGAAGAAGAACTCATAGCGTCCAGCTCACTCAAAGACGCCTCATATATCTTTTGATCCAGAGTGCCTTCGCTCTTATCAACAATAAGAGTAATTGCAGCATCACCTGTTATGTTCACAGTAGTACGGAACATATCTAATATACGATCTATTCCAAGGATAATACCGATTCCTTCCATTGGGATACCTACTGAATGTAGCACCATCGCCATAAAAAGAATCGAGCCGCTAGGGATACCGGCAGCACCAATCGAACCAAGCGTACAGGTAAGCATAAGCATTGCATAATCCTGCATTCCTAACTGTATACCATACATTTGAGCAAAGAAGGTAGCACAAATACCAAGGTAGATAGCAGTACCATCCATATTTATACATGCACCCAGAGGCATCATGAAATTACTGGAACTTTGTGATACACCCATTTTATCCTGCAATTCACGCATAGCAGTAGTCAAAGTAGCCTTACTGCTACTTGTTGAAAACGCCATTACCTGGGTAGGAATCATTTTGCGGAAGAATGGAACTGGAGAAACTCTTCCAAATACACTGATTAAAACAGCAAAGAATAAATATTGCAGAATACAGGCTCCAATCACCAGGAAGAATAATTCAGTTAGCCCATATAAAACATCCATACCAGTAGTACCAACCATAGATGAAATAAAGCCAAATACAGCAAGTGGAGCTAATCTTACAATCCACTCAATCATCTTGAAAGTTACATGTGCCATTTCCTGGTTAATTTTCTTAATGTTAGTTGTATTGCCACGAATATTGTTCATTACAACACCGGTAAAAATAGCAAAAACTACTATCTGCAAATACATATCATTTGCCATAGCACTAACGATGTTAGAAGGGATAAGCCCCATAAGAAAATCTTTTACTGATGGCGGCAGCGCAGCGACAGCTGTAGCAGCCTCCGCCACAGGCGGCTTAGGAACACCAACACCTGGCTGGAATAAAGAACCTAAAGCCAATCCAAAAATTACTGCAAAAAGTGCTGTAGTAAGATAAGCAAACGTACCTTTAAAAGCTACGCCCTTAATGTCCTGCGAATCAGTAAGACTGGTAATCCCTGCGATAAGAGCAAAAAATATCAGTGGCGCCACCACCATTTTTATCAATTTTATGAATACTATACCCAGAACTTTTATATCTGTCGCCGCCTCTCCGGCTACCACTCCAACAGCAACACCCAGCAATAACGCTATTACTACTTGCTGCCACATTGTAAGACCAAAAAATTTCCATTCTTTTGAAGATGCGTAAGACATAAAATTTCTCCTTTAACTGCCTAATAGTAAAAAAATTAACTCACTCTTTAGGCCACCCCCAAATAATATTGGAACGTGACAGAACCCCAAGAATATATCAGTATTTTTCTAAATAGATATGAAATTATGCAGTAAACAGCCAAAAAACCAACAAAAGATCTTGAAAACCCTTGATAATTATTGGTTTTTAGCCTTAAAAAAACCATGCTGCAAAGCAGCAAAATCAAAATAATGTAATATTAAATTATACAATTATATCACTAGAAGGTGATATAATTTCATTTGAAGAGGCATATTGCTGTAACAAATCTCCAATTGGTGTACCTGTAGCTGCAGAACTGAGCCCGCTTAAAGCACCATCTACAGGAGAAATATCAGCATTAGTCTCATTACTACCCAACAACTGTAAAAATACTTCAGAAGGGCTAAATTCAATAGCCTCCTGTATTTCTGCAAGCTGCTCAGGAACCAGCCCGGCCTGCTTAAGGTCAGCGTAAAGACTGGATAAAGTATCCTCACTTATTGGAGAATCTTTGTATTTTTCTAATATGGAACTTAGTTTATCCTTTTGGGCACCAGTTAAATTTATTATGCCTGGATTAGCCGACTGGCTATTTAATATCGATTGGGCAGCCTGGCTTAAATCAAGTAAATAAGCGGCATCACCACCTTTAGGGGTTGTATTTACCGCAGGTGAACCAGAAGCCGTCACAGTGGACTGATAATCCTGCAAAATACTAGTAAGTAAACTAACAGAAGTCATTTTCTATCTCCCTATTAGCCTATTTTAGCGAAATTAACCTCAAAAGTAAATAGAATTTTATATAAGTTATTGCAATTTATAGCTAAAATCCCATTAGCAATAAGTAATTTATATCGCTAATGGGATTTTTTATTTTAATGTTCATATTGGCCATGCTGCTGACGCCTAGATCTGCCATCATCTTCCCTGTCTTGGCGGCTGCTACGGCTACTGCGGCCACTACTTGAACGAGAGGTAGATCCTGACTGATCCGGATCTTCCCCCCAACCTTTAAGCGCAGCCCTTCTATGCCCTTCCGAATCCCCAAACCATCCACTTTGACCATGGTCTGGGTTTCTCCACCCCTCACGTGCCGCCTGGGAATGTCCTTCTGAATCACCAAACCATCCGCTTGGCCCATGATCAGGATTTTCCCATCCTTCCCGCGCCGCCTGGGAATGTCCTTCCGAATCTCCAAACCATCCACTTGGTCCATGGTCAGGATTTTCCCATCCCCTTCGTGAAGCTTGAGAGTGTCCTTCCGAATCGCCAAACCATCCGCCAGTCCTTCTCCCTCCTCGGCTTGAACCCGCTGACTGGCTACGGCTAGACCTTGAACCATAGCCTTCATCTTCTTCATACCTGGAACCCCGGCGTCCCTCGTCTTCCCTCATGCCACGTCCTGAACCACGACCATAATCTTCCTCTTCATCTCTTGAAGAACTTCTTCTGGAACGGCGTCCATCACCCTCTTCCTCGTCTCTTGAAGAACTACGGCTAGAGCTTCTTCCACCTCCGCCCTCACTCATGCTCCGGCTTGAACGGCGTCCATCACCCTCCTCTTCATCCCTTGAAGAGCTGCGTCTGGAGCGTCTCCCATCACCTTCTTCACTCATGCCCCGACTTGAACGGCGACTATCTTCCCCTTCTTCCTCATACCCTGAAGAGCTTCGACTAGAGCGCCTACCGTCTCCTTCCTCACTCATGCCTCTGCTTGAACGGCGGCCATCCCCCTCTTCTTGCTCATGTCTTGAAGAGCTCCTTCTGGAGCGCCTACCATCACCTTCTTCTTCTCTCATACTACTACCCGTGTTTTGAATGGAACCGCCATGTTGACTCTCATCTTCATATGACCCACCACTTGAACTTCTTGGCATAAAACCCTCCTTATGATTTAATATTTGTGTAACTCAACACTCCGAGTCTATTCGCGGAATAATGCTTTAAATAAGATTGGCACTGTATGAATAAAATTAATATGCCTAAGAATTGGCAGAAAATAAGGGGGTTAAGGGCAGAGCAGGTTGCTCTTATAAATGATCCTTTAGTTTATTCTGACGGCATAATTCTTCAATTTTCATTATTGGCTTTATGCGCAAACTAGATTTGCGCCACACTAAACCAATCATACGTGAAGGTGGCGAGCCCGCAAAAGGAATATAACTAATCAAAGGGTCTTTTACTGCAGTAATTGCTATTTCAGGCATTAGCGTAATGCCTGAACCGGCAGCTACCATTTGCCTCAGCGTTTCAAGGCTTGTTGCACGAAAACCATTATTTTCTTTCGCCCCGCTGAGCTGGCACACTTGCAGCGCCTGATCACGCAGACAATGACCATCTTCAAGCAGCAATAACTCCTCGCTGGCAATATCTGCCATTTCCACTTTTTTATTTTGAGCAAGTGCATGGTTCTTAGGCACCGCTAAGCAAAAGTTATCTTTAAATAATGCTTTTGTCGTAAGATTTTCATCCACAACTGGCAGGGCAAGTATCGCAGCATCAAGTTGCCCTGAATTAACCTTGGCAAGCAGCTGGGGCGTTTTTTCTTCTACAAGGAACATATTTAACTTTGGCATCGTCGCTTTTATTAGCGGAATGATGCGCGGCAATAAATATGGGGCTATGGTGGGAAATGCCCCTAATTTAAACTCACCCGCAAACGGATCAGAGCAAGATTTGGCATAAGATATTATTTCTTCTGATTGCTGCAGTATTTTCCGTGCATGTTCAATTATAACTTTGCCATTAGCCGTTATCATAACCTGCTTATTCGTGCGCTCAAACACAGCAACACCTAAGTACTCCTCCAGCTTCTTTATCTGCATGCTAAGTGTAGGCTGGGTTGTATGGCAATAATCTGCCGCCCGGCCAAAATTTAAATGATCAGCTACCGCTACTAAATACTTCAAATCGCGTAAATTCATAACCATCAATATAATCTATCGTTATCATAAAATCAATCAATTTTACCAACGATAGTAAATTGGGTTATTCTAAAATCATAAGCAATGAAGGAGGCTATAATGCGTGATTTAGATTCCTATGATGTGTTTTGCGCTCTGAAGCTGCTTGAGAGCCGAGAGCAAAAAACATCTTTATCCAACAATAAAACCGATGAAGAAATTATCTGCTCTTGTGCAAAATATTTACAACAACTTACAACAAATTAAGGAGTATTACAATATGCTAGGTATAGGACAAAAATTCCCGGATTTTAATGTAAAAGCTACAGTTACAACAGATGTGACAACTGCGTTTACCGACATCAACAATAAAAGCTACAAAGGAAAATGGCTGGTAGTGTTTTTCTGGCCGAAGGATTTTACCTTCGTATGCCCTACAGAAATCGCTGAATTTGGCAAACTAAACGGCGAGTTTAAAGACAGGGATGCACAAGTGTTAGGTGCAAGCACAGATAGTGAATTCGTTCACCTTGCATGGCGCCAGAACCACGAAGATTTAAAAAATCTGCCGTTCCCGATGCTTGCTGACGTAAAACGTGAGTTAACAACTGCGCTTGGGATACTTGACCCAAATGAAGGCGTAGCACAACGTGCCACTTACATAGTTGACCCGGAAGGCATCATACGCTTCGTGATGGTTACGGATTTAAACGTCGGCAGGAACGTGAAGGAAGTAGTGCGCGTATTAGACGCTCTGCAAACTGATGAACTTTGCCCATGTAACTGGAAAAAAGGCGAAGAAACAATTGATGTGAAGAAAGTTGCGGCAAAAGGAGGTAAAAAATGAGTGTACAGGAATTAAAAGATAAATTTGGCGATTACGCTAAAGACATAAAATTAAACTTAAGCAGCGTACTTAGCGAAGAAGGCGC
>JAJONM010000096.1 GCA_021323415.1 Rickettsiaceae bacterium | reverse complement strand
CATTGTTTCAAGCCTGATCATGTTGGTAACAGATAAAAGCAACGATATAGCAATACTGCGTACTATGGGTGCTACGCGTGGTGCGATAATGCGCATATTCTTCTTATGCGGGGCATCAATTGGTGTGGTGGGAACATTGCTTGGCTTTATACTAGGCTTAAGCTTTGCAATGAATATTGAATCAATCAGAGCCGCTCTTGAATCGCTAGTCGGTACGAAGCTATTTGATCCGGTGATTTACTTCCTTTCAGAGTTACCTTCAGATGTACAGGCCGATGATGTAATATGGTCGCTCGCGATGGGGTTGTTCTTCTCATTCTTAGCTACTATTTATCCGGCATGGAAGGCAGCAAAACAAGACCCGGCGGAGGCATTACGTTATGAGTAACCCAGTATTGTCGCTCCAGAAAGTACATAAGTCATTCCTGCAAGGGAAGAACCGTGTGGTGGTTCTAAAAGGTGCATCGCTTGATATTGATAAAGGCGAGGTGGTGGGGCTGATTGGCCCTAGCGGTTCGGGCAAGAGTACCCTTTTGCAAATAGCAGGTTTGCTCGATAGCCCAACTGTTGGCCAGGTGATAATCAATGGTATGGATTGCACTAAAGCAAATGATAAAACTCGAACACTCGTTAGAAGAAGTGGTGTTGGGTTTATTTACCAGTTCCATCATTTGCTGCCGGAATTTTCAGCTCTTGAAAATGTAATTATGCCACAGCTGATAAATGGTGTTCCATATGAGCAGGCAAAAACTGAAGCCGCTATTTTATTAAAAAGCCTTGGTCTTGCGCATAGGTCAGGTCACCGTCCATCCGAGCTTTCCGGCGGGGAGCAGCAAAGGGTGGCAATTGCCCGCGCTATTGCTAATAAACCTGCAGTGTTATTGGCTGATGAACCAACTGGTAACCTTGATCCGGAAACTTCCGCAGAGGTATTTAAAATATTGATTGATACCGCACGCGCTGCAGGCATTGCCATGCTGATAGTCACCCATAACCACGACCTTGCCAACCAGATGGATAAGGTAGTCACCTTAAGCGATGGGGTGCTGGTTGCAGGTAAACGTAAGCTGGTGAAGAATTAATTAGGATTTTTCATTGCGTGGATCTACTCCGCGAGTTGCTTCCCGTGTATGCAGGTTACGTAATTTTTCTGCCGCAAGGACTCCATTACCATTTGTTTTAGCTTTTGCCACTTCAGCAGCCTTTGCAGCGGCTGCTTTTTCTTGTGCAGCAGCGGCAGCAGCGGCAGCAGCTTTATCTGCTGCTATAGATATTTTGGGTTCTTTTATACCAAATTGGCTATCTAGTTTATCAGCGGCTTTTTTCTCTGCTTTAGTAGATTCCTTTATACCAATGCTTTCAAGCTTTTCTGCAGCTTTTAATAGCCCCCAGATTGGCCCAATAAATATAATTAGCAATGCCTGGCATTTTTTCCACTCAGGGTCTTTTACATCAAATGGATTAATAAAATCAGATATAGATTTTGTAGCATCTTTCGTGACACCAAGGCCAATTGCGGCTTTGCTGTTACTGATGAATTTATCTGTTAACTTTGAAGCTTCAGCATATTCAGCATCGATTTCGCGCTGTGTTTGTGCCTTTACGATTCTTCTTGCTTTATCAAAGGCTTTATCTGCTTCTGGGTTATTAGCCACTTGCGGGAACTTCTTAAGCTCTTCAATCGTTGCCTCTAACTCATCCGGCTTCATCCCACCACGGGCAAACGCATCCCATAATTCTTTTATACGGGCTTCCTTCTCAGCTGGGGAGAGTTGGTCTACTTCATCGATTTCGTTTTGACGGGCAGTGCCTTTTTCTGCTTTCCTTCTTTTTTTGAGAGGTTCAGCTGCTATGCGTGCTTCATTTTTATCAGCTTTTGGTATATCACAAACTCTTTTCGCAGTTACAGGAACTTTGAAATTTTCTATTCCGGCTGCTTTTGCTAATCCTTCCACGGCTTCATTCATAAATTGTTGCATGCCAGGAATTTTATCAAAACCAGCAATACCCATACCTACTGATATACCACATTCATTAGCAGGTATAATTACATTCTTTCCAGCTTTTATATATGGAAGCAGACCCATAATTTCATTTCTTATTTCTTGCTGAACTTCTTCTATCTTTTTTGTGCTGCTTTCTGGTAATTTGGACTTACCTGGTGCACTACACGTACATACTCCATATGCTAAAGGATGGTTCTTGCCTTTAAGTATTTCTGCTTGGCCATCATTTCCTTCACGTATTGCTCCTAGACCCTTTTTTTTATCCTTGGTATTATCACCAAAAACAACGATGTTATTACCCTGCAAATCGCTAGGTTCTAGATAGCGGTGACTTAATAATTGTATTGTTCCCTTAGACATAGTACTTCATATAATTGAATTAAAACTTACTAGACAATAATACTCTAATAATATGTATATTTTATTACAATATAAAGGATTTTTTACACCAAATGCTAGTTTAACAGCTTTTGGTATAAAAAAAATAACTAACTAATCAATTAATAGTTACGCTCGTAAATATCTTTAGGCTATCTACGCTTTGTAGAAGTATTAGATACTGAACTTGTAAATTTTTTTTCTTCTAGCATCTCAAGCATTTTATTTCGCGTATCTGTCATTGCTGCATCGGTGTAACGACTCTGCCCTAACCGAATTGCCTCATCTATATCTGATATAGCTGCTTTTGGATTTGTGCCTCTTTGCCTATAACCTCCAGAGTTTGCAAATCCACGTACAGCATAGGCATTGGCAATATCAGTTTTATTTCCAAATTTACCTAATAGTCCAATGGTTCTTGTGCAATCGGCTACTGCTTCGGCATTTTTGTCTACAGCGTGATAAGCCTTAGCGCGTTCCAAATATGCATCTGCAAGAGCCTTTGTATCACCAATATTGCATAATTCTATAGCTTGTGTGCATTCAACAACTTTTAACTTTCTACTCAAATCATAGAAGTAACGGCATTTTTCAATATCTCTTTCTGACTCTGCCCCCTCATATAATTCACATCTAGTTTCGTAAAGACCTGCAAGTTCTTGTGCAAGAGAAGATGTGGTTGGAGATGGGTGTGCATTTATATCGTTTGTGCATTCATTAAATTTCATGCGTTCAAAATTACTATATATGATATTAGATTTTTTTCTATCAGCGTCCTGTTTTTCATTTTTTCCGAGTTCTCCGTATAAACTAGCACGCTTCTCATAATAATATGCAAGACTGCTTACAATTTCGGATGTGGTGCATATAGCACGCAATATGTTTATTGCTTGTGTATAGTCGTTTATTGCTGTATTGGGGTTGCCAAGTGTATGATTAGTTAAAGCGCGTTGGTAGTATGCATCTGCAATATAAGTTTTTTGGTCATCAGGATAGGATACGATAGCTTTTGTAAGGTCCTTTATTTTCTTTTGGTAATTACCTGATCTTCCATGCTCAACTGCGCGCTCGCAATATGCTTTAGCTCGTTCGGTTTGTCTATCAATAGGATATAGTCGAATGGCTTTTGTATAGTCCTTTATAATGTCAGGATAACTATCACATATAATATGGCGTGAATATGCACGTTTATAATATGCATATGCAAGCTCGGCTGTAGTACCTATAGGAAATAATTCTATGGCTTTCGTATAGCAATTGAATTTACCCATTAAATTGTCTTCTTTATCCCCCTTCTTCACCCACGCTCTTGCCTTATTCAAAGCATCTGCATTAGAAAGTGAATTCGAATTTGCACTTGCAGACGTTACTGCAGGGCTTGATGACGAGGACAAAACTGGAGGATATCCTTTTGCACTACCCGATGATAAGTTCCATGGCCAATCAGATGCGTTTGCAGTCGACTGCGCTGCCGCACTTGTCGTTGGCGCAAATGGGTTAAACGGATTAGAAGGCGTATCAAATGGAGTACTGATTACACTAGGTACTGGTGTTGCAGTTGCAGATGGTACTCTTGGTGAACCAGGAGAAAAATATAATGGTTGTAAAAATGGGTTAGAATCCAGAAATGGATTTCCAGCTGTTACCGCAGGGCTAGATGAAGAGGAAGAAACTGGTGGGTAGCCTTTCGCACTCGCGCTTACACCACTACTTGAGGATAAGGAATTATAATCAAATGTTGGAGAAGGTGCTGGTTCATCCTCTTCCTTTATCCAACGCAGATACTTGCTCGGTATTGCAGATTTTGAAGAAGGTGCAGATTGATTCTGTTGCGGCACCGGATTGTTTGCTGCTACTGTGGGAGTATAACTTATATTAGGCGTTTGTGCTGTATTAGCACGTGCTTCCGGTGGATAGCTGCCAGAAATCCTGGAGGTCGTTGCTGAATTAAGTTTCGGTTGGGTTTGTGGTTGTACAGGCGTGTATGTTCCTATTCCATAGCTGCTACTTATATTAGAAGCCTGTGCTGTATTAGCACGCGCTTCCGGTGGATAGGCGGCAGAAACACGCGGCAAATATCTGTTTGAACTGATAACTGGATTTGTAGCTAATCTAGCTTTCTTGCTTGCTATTCTCTCATAGCCATAAGATTCTAAATGCTTTTGCACTCTCTTTTTAATCTCATCTGCTACTAATTTTTCGATATCTTGAGAAGTGCTTCTTTGTGAGCCTAACAACTGCCGGCAATGATTGTAATCATGGTAAATTTTACGCAAGTTGGCAATTTCATTATGCAGGTTTATCGCTACATAGTCTTTATAGGCATGTTTTTGATATGCATCTTCTGCAAGCATTACAGATGATAATGCAGAACGCGCAGTGTGAGGATCAGTTTTATAGATAATTGCATCTATATGTGGTTGTAGATGCGGACGGATTGCGTCCCTTAAAAATTGTTTTTGTTCGCGGTTGAGCATTTTCTTTCTACTTTCAACTGGTTAATTTTTTAACAAATGCACCATTTGGTATTAAAATGCAACATGAAAGTTGGGGGTGGTGGTTAATTTATTGAAAGTCTATCGTTTGTCGTCTCTTCCCCCTTGAGGGGGGAAGGACAGGATGGGGGTGTTCTCGAAGCAAATATTGTTAGATTTTCCTATAATTCAGGGCCTCAGCTATGTGGTTTTTGCTAACTGTATTATCATTGGCTAAGTCAGCAACCGTGCGCGCGACGCGCAAGATTCGGTTATATGCGCGCATTGAAAGGCCCATCTGACTAAATGCCTGATCCAGTATAAGTTTTCCAGCATTATCCGGGGTGGCGGTGGAAAGCAGTATTTCGCCATCGGCTTCGGCATTAGTGGTGATGCCAGTGCCTGCATAACGTTTGGCCTGTATTTCCCGCGCCTGTTTTACGCGCTCTAATACCTCAGCCGTACCTTCTTTTGACGGTTCCTTGTTGAGGTCCTGCGGGGTTACCTGCGGCACATCAATATGGATATCTATACGGTCAAATAATGGCCCTGAAATCTTGGATTGGTAATCTACCGCGCATCTTGGGGCTTTGTTGCATGAGCGCGATTGGTCGGATAAATAGCCGCAGCGGCATGGGTTCATAGCCGCTACCAGCTGCACATTGGCAGGGTAGGTGATGTGGGCATTGGCGCGGGCGACGGTAACGTTTCCGGTCTCAAGTGGCTGGCGTAGGGAATCCAGCACGCCGCGCTGGAATTCCGGCAATTCATCAAGGAATAAAACACCATTGTGCGCTAGTGTTATTTCTCCCGGTAATGCGCGTTTGCCACCACCTGTCATCGCAGCCATAGAACATGAATGGTGCGGTGAACGAAACGGGCGCTGGCGCTGTATTTTACCACTGCTTAAAGCTCCGGTTATGCTATTTATCATGCTGACGTCCAGCATCTCGCGGCTGCTAAGTTCGGGTATAATACCAGGTAAACGTGAGGCTAGCATTGATTTTCCTGAGCCAGGAGGTCCTATCATCAGCATGTTATGGCCGCCAGCGGCTGCCACTTCCAAAGCGCGTTTGGCAGTTTCCTGACCCTTAATATCGCGCAAATCAGGATACTTTACCTCGTCATAATTATCATATTCTATCTTAGGCCGAGCGAGGATTTGAGTGCCTTTAAAGTGATTGATAATTTCAAGTAAATTATCAGCAGCAATAATTTCAATATCGCCTGCCCAGCAAGCCTCGTTTCCGTTACCTTTTGGGCAGATTATGCCTTTACCCTGTGACGAAGCATGTATGGCAGCAGGCAATACACCGGCAACGCTCGTGATGCTTCCATCAAGCGATAACTCGCCTAGGACGATATATCCTGCGATCTCATCTGGTTTTAAAATATGCATTTCAACCATAAGGCCAAGGGCGATAGCCAGGTCATAATGGCTGCCTTCCTTGATTACATCAGCTGGGGCAAGATTTACTGTCATACGGGCAGGAGGCAATGATAACCCCAAAGAATTCATGGCAGAGCGGATACGTTCTTTTGACTCTCCAACTGCTTTATCAGGCAAACCAACAATATTAAAGGCTGGAAGCCCGGAGGTTATATGCACCTGCGCATCAACATTATTTGGGGTGATGCCAGCAAATGCTATTGTATTAATATGTGCTACCATAATTCTATATCCACTTGCTGTTTTAATTCTGCGGCAATTGTTTCCATTAAGTTATTGCCTTTTGAATCAATCCATTGTTTTGAGTCTTCTTTGTATAAAAAATGGCTTGCTCCGCTAACCGGCGAGGAGAGCCATATCTGCTTTGATGCGTTATGCTTGTTGATTATGTACTGTCCGCCATTGGGCAGTTCGATATTTAAAATGCCGTCCAGAATATCACAGTCCAGCTCATAATCACTATCCGCGGCCTCTATAGCGTCATATATATATTGTATGGCAAGTTCAGAAAGTTGTGCAAAATCAGTGTTATCCATAAAAATATCTGTATAAATTATAGTAGTTGGTATATAAGGCACTACTAAATAATATGCCTATTTTATAAACAAAAGGCAAAAATAAAAAAATCTGGGAAAAAATGGCAAGAAAAAGGAAAAGTAGCTTTAGCACATCATTAAAATTTAAGCTGTTCAAATGGATGCTGATTGCTGCATTCTGGGGGTTTATAGCTTTAACTATGCTTGTTCTTTACTACGCTAAAGATTTACCAGATACTAAAAAAATCCAGGAAAATGTCCGCACACCAAATATCGTAATACTTGATAAAAACGGCGATACTATAGCTACAGCAGGTAATCTTTATGGTGATTATGTAAGCTATAAGCAATTTCCAAAAACACTGATAGATGCAGTGACTTCTATTGAAGACCGCAGATTTTTTGATCACTTAGGGATAGATCCATGGGGAATGCTGCGCGCTGCATTTGTTAACTGGCGTGCCGGTCAGTTAGTGCAGGGTGGTAGCACTATTACTCAGCAGGTTGCAAAGGTGGTTTTCCTAAGCCCGGAAAGAACAATTAAACGTAAAATCCAAGAAGTGATGTTAGCTTTCTATCTCGAAAGCAATTTCACAAAAGAAGAAATAATGACTATGTATCTTAACCGTATTTACTTAGGTAGTGGTAATTATGGTGTGGATGCGGCATCCAGATCTTATTTCGGTAAAAAAGTGAGTGATATAAATATTTACGAATCTGCAATGATTGCGGGACTTATAAAAGCTCCGTCTTTGTATTCCCCTGCTAATAATTTTGATTTGGCTAAGAAACGTACAGACTTAGTTCTGGCGGCTATGGTTGATAATGGTGTACTTGACCCTAAGAAGAAAATTAAAGGTATTGCAAAAAAGCAGTTTTCACTGACACGACGCAATGTGGTATCAAAGGATCCATATTTTGTTGATTGGATAAAAGAGCAGCTATCTGATTATATAGGCAATGAAAATGGCGAAATAATTGTATCGACCACCCTTGACCCTGAACTGCAAAAAATGGCTGAAGAAGCCGTAAGTAAGCACTTAAATGGGGGTGGGACCGAGCATAATGTAAGCCAGGCGGCAATGGTTGTGATGTCCAAGAAAGGTGAAGTGCTGGCGATGGTGGGTGGAAAATCATATGCTGCTAGCCAGTTTAACCGTGCTACCCAGTCTTTCAGGCAACCCGGTTCTGCATTTAAATTATTCGTTTATCTAGCTGCCCTTGAAAATGGTTTTACGCCTGATGACACTATGGTGGATGAACCAATAAGATTAAAAAAATGGTCGCCATCTAACTG
Source organism: Rickettsiaceae bacterium (assembly GCA_021323415.1). GTDB lineage: Bacteria > Pseudomonadota > Alphaproteobacteria > Rickettsiales > UBA6187 > JAJONM01. The sequence goes on along the minus strand of JAJONM010000096.1, from coordinate 451 downwards.
GAACGGCAAATTCGTAGGTGAAGTAACCTTGCGTGATGCTTTAGCCGATTCAATCAATACCATTTCGATAAGATTGGCACAGAGCGTTGGTATTGATAAGGTGCTTGATATGGCATCAAGGCTTGGAATTACTACTGATATGAACCACGATTTGACTTCTGCCCTTGGTACTTCTGAGGTTACTTTGCTTGAAATAACTGGTGCTTATGCCCATGTTGCAAATTATGGTAATGCTGTGTGGGTACACGGGATTAATAAAATAAAAGGTTCAGAAGGCCGGCCTTTATACGAGCGTCAGGAATCAGGTAATCATAAGGTTATCAGCGCAGAAGTAACTACTCAGATGAACGACATGTTAATCAATGTGGTAAATAACGGAACTGGTCAGAGGGCAAGGCTAGGTTATCCGGTAGCAGGTAAAACTGGTACCAGCCAAAGCTCGCGTGATGCA
>JAJONM010000028.1 GCA_021323415.1 Rickettsiaceae bacterium | reverse complement strand
TTCAACATCACCATCAATCACCGCTTTGCGCAGCGCTCCTGCCCAAAAATGCTCAATCTGGAGCTGCGCAGAAACTTTATCAAGTTTTCCGGCATTATATGCTGCGATAGTCTCGAGCTGCACTTTTTTAAAGTCTTCAGTGGCTTTGTTTTCGATAGCACGCACTGGTATTACCGGAAAATCAGGATCAATCTGCACTGATGGCATAGCATTACGTGCCGCTGCCTTTATAAATGCTTTTTTGAAATTTGGGTGGGCGATTGATTCTGTTGCACATACAAATTTAGTGCCAAGTTGCACTCCGCTTGCGCCCATTTCTAAATATGATGCAATTGCTTCGCCGCGGCCAATACCGCCGGCTACGAAAATTGGCACTTCGTTTTTTAATTCCGGGATGATCTCTTGTGCTAATACTGATGTAGTTACAGGCCCGATATGACCACCAGCTTCCATGCCCTCAATCACAAGTGCATCTGCACCTGAGCGAATTAATTTTTTACCGATAACAAGGGCAGGGGCAAAACAAATTACTTTAGCACCATAAGCTTTAATATCACCAATAGTTTTAGAAGATGGTAATCCGCCAGCCAAAACAACATGGGTAACATTCTCTTCGCGGCAAACCTGCACCAGCTCATCTAGCCTCGGATGCATTATAATCAGGTTAACGCCAAATGGTTTGCTAGTTAGTTTTCTTGTTTCACGAATTTCGGTGCGAAGTAAATCAGGAGTCATCGAACTACAAGCAATAACTCCGAAGCCACCTTCATTTGATATGGAAGAAACCAGATTGCGCTCAGAAACCCAGGACATGGCACCAGCCATTATTGCATAATCACAGCCTAAGAATTCCGTTCCACGTTGCCAAAGTTTAGAGAGTTTTTTCATGATAATTCTATCTAATAATTTTCTAGGGTCTAATTAAGTGATTTTGATTCTTTTGGCAAGGGATTAAGAAAGGAGAGGTGTGGGACTCATATTGCTTTATACTTTAAACACTGTATTAGTATAAAAATTAATAAATTAACTGAGTGGCGAATATGCGTGAACTTGATGAAAAAACTTGGCGGCAAAGAGTTGCAGAAAAGGAGAATGCCAATGCACCTCTTTTAATTGGTTTTTTAGCACTCGCAGCTCTGGGAGTTGTGGTAGCAGGACCGGAAGTGCTTATAAAAACTGCGTTAATTAGCGGAGCTGCTGTAATTATATGTGCAGCATGTAATTGCTGTAAGCAGACACCAGAAAGAGGCATGTAGTTACCAGCCTGTTTGCTTTATAATAATATACTTTTAAAATAAAAAGCTTCATCATAAAATTGACGAAGCTTTTTTCTCTACTATCTATATAAAGGATTGCTAGTTTGTGACTGCGCTAGCGTAGCATAATCACTTGGTTGTTGAGCCAGTGTAGTGTATGCTTGTACAGGAACAAAAGTAGCATAAGGTTGCTGAACTACTGTGGCAAAATTACTTGGTTCTGCTGGAACATAATAAACTGGTGTAGTAGCAATATAACTAGGCACTGCTGTCGCAATATAGTTAACTGGTTGGACTGGAACAAAAGTTTGCAATGCAAACGCATTATTTCCCTCTTCCATAGCACGCTCTTGTGGTTCTTGCGTTCCCCTAACACATGATGCGACCCAATCAACAGATTTTTTAAAGCCTTCATCACATGTATTTCCTATCCATTTAGCTCCATTTATTGCTTTTGCTGTATATTTACCACCAGTGATACACTTATCTGCTATAGCGGCTGCACCTAAAACAAACCCCACCCCACCTACTGAACAAAAAGCAATGATCAGGTTAGTATTTTGCTGGGAGAAAGGGCTATATGCAGATATCGGGCTATATGAAGTATAATTATTTGGAACATATGTATAATTAGGCGCAACAGTGTTATCAGAAGGACTAAAATCAGGCTCCTCATTGCTAATTGGCACTGCTGATGTGTTACTACTATTAACAAGTGCGGGAGTGCTATCCGGCATAGATATATTGAAATCACAACTTGTACGGATAAAATTTGTTGTATTTTGAGAAAACGTTGTATTTGGCTTTGCGCATGCATTAATACTTACGTGGCCTTCTGATCTACTAAATTCTGCATATGTAGAGCCTGCAGGTTCAGATTCTATTTTTTCACACTCCGAATAGCCGGCAGGAGAAGATAAATTTTCAACTTTCAGCTCACCACCTTTCTCTATACATTCTTTCAAAGCATCGTTTTGTTCCCTAACTGTTTTTAGAGGCACATGCGATTGATCCTGTTGTATACACTGTCTTTTCGCTTCTTCTGATCCATGAATTACAAAATCTTTAGGTTCCTTGCAGACTAATTCACCCTCATTTATATGTCCCTCAACAAAAACCTCACCTGAGTTATGAGGATTACTTACTACAAAACCTTGTCTCAGCTCGCAACCGGGAGTAATAGGCTGTTCTCCTGGCGTTCCGAATATTTCTTTAAATATTCCCGCTGCTACTACTTCCTCTTCACTAACTGGAGTAAACGGAAAAGAATCTGAATTTGAACCTGACATCAGGTCTATTATCTCGTTTGTACTATTGATTATCATTGCTCGCAGTCTTTCTGGAACAATATCTGATAGCTGATATACTCTACCATCTTTTATGTAATCACAGCCTTGAAATAGTTCTACCATTGCATTTTGCATGTTGCTAACTACACGACCAACTGAGCTGTCATCTGTATCTAAACCTCTGCGCACTTCTTCAGCAGGTAAATCTATCAGTTGATTCTTTAAATTATGAAGATGATATGCTATTGCATCTTTAACATTTTTGCTTTGTATATTAGACATTTTGGTTGTCCCTCAAGTTTGGTATATATTTTGTGACATTGTATGTAGCAACTTAAAAAAGTCAATTTATTTTATTTGCAAATACGATAAAACACCTCCTAATTAAACTAGGAGGTGTAAAATTCGATATAAAACTAACTATGGGTTGGCCTTACTTCTCTTCCGCGGCATCTAATCCATAAGAAGTATGCAAAGCTCTAAGTGCAAGCTCAGTATAATCTTCTTTTATTAGTACGCTGATTTTAATCTCAGAAGTGGTGATAACCAGGATGTTGATATTCTTGTCTGCCAAAGTCTGGAACATTTTTTGGGCAAGTCCAGCATGGCTGCGCATACCAACGCCGATTACTGAAACTTTCGCAACGCTTTTATCAACTATTACAGATTTAAACCCAATCTCAGCTTTAATGTTTTCAAGTGCGCGCACTGCGGCATCCGCATCAGCTTTTGGCACTGTGAAAGTCATATCAGTTGCTTTACCATCTTCGCTAACGTTCTGCACAATCATATCAACGTTGATTTCCTGATCCGATAGCGGTGCGAAAATCTTAGCCGCAACACCTGGGTTATTCGGCACGTGCGTTAATGTGATTTGCGCTTCATTACGGCTATAAGTTACACCTGTTACTAATCTTCTCTCCACGACTTCCTCCTCATCTACCAGCATACTGCCTGGTATATCGTTAAAACTTGATAAAACTTGCACACGCACGCCATATTTCATGGCCATTTCTACTGAGCGTATTTGCAGCACTTTCGCGCCTAGTGATGCCATCTCTAGCATTTCTTCATAAGCTACTTTTTGTAATTTGCGTGCTTTTGGTACTATACGCGGGTCAGTAGTGTAAATACCATCAACGTCTGTGTATATATCGCAGCGGTCAGCTTCAAGCGCCGCGGCAATTGCTACCGCTGAAGTGTCAGAACCCCCACGGCCAAGTGTTGTAATGCGGCCATCTTCAGTCACACCCTGGAATCCTGCAACAACGGCAATCTCGCCTTCATCCAGAGATTTGCGTAATATATCAGTACGGATATTTTCAATACGTGCTTTGCTGTGCATATCGCAAGTCTGGAAACCAATCTGCCAGCCAAGCCATGAACGGGCTTTCATGCCCATAGTTTGCAGTGCTAGTGCCAAAAGACCCGAAGTGACTTGCTCACCAGATGACACCACTGAGTCATACTCTTTTTGCGATTCTTTTGATTCTAAGGTAGAAACAGCTTCAACCCAGCCAACAAGCTCGTTAGTTTTGCCTGACATTGCAGATACAACAACTACAACTTTATTACCCTTGTCAACTTCTCGTTTTACAATGGTCGCAACGTTCTTTATACGATCAATATCGCCAACGCTCGTGCCACCAAATTTTTGTACTATAATTGCCATTTTGCTTTATATTCTGTATGGTTTATTAATATGCGGCGTAGATATAATATTTTAGGGTAGTTGTCTAGGTTTTTAGAAAAACTTCAGAATTAAGAAAAATGGAATTATAATGCTACACTCAAAAAGCATCGATGAAGTCGAAATAGCCAAATTTTCCGCCATGGCGGACGAGTGGTGGGATACGGAAGGTAAGTTTAAACCGTTGCATAAGTTTAATCCCATCAGGATTGCCTACATTCGCGATACTATTGTTGCACATTTTAAAAAATCAGTGCAAAGTGAGGGAGTCCTGTCAGGAATAAGTCTTCTTGATATTGGCTGCGGTGGTGGGTTACTTTCAGAGCCAATGGCTCGTCTTGGCGCTTCAGTCACTTCCATTGATGCCAGTGAAAAAAATATCCAGATAGCTTCGCTCCATGCTAAGAATATTGGGTTGGATATAGATTATCGATGCACCAGCGCTGAAGAACTGGCCGACCATAAAAAACAGTTTGATGTAGTGCTCAATATGGAAGTTATAGAACATGTGGCAGATGTTAATAGCTTTGTAAAAGCCTGCTCTGAATTAGTAAAACCTGGTGGCATAATGATAGTTGCTACCATGAACCGCACAGTAAAATCATATGCTTTTGCCATTATCGGTGCGGAGTACATTTTAAAATGGTTGCCGTGTGGAACGCATGACTGGGAAAAGTTCCTGAAGCCTTCCGAGATAGAAAAGCCACTGAGGGAAAATGGATTGGCGCTAAAGTACATACAAGGCGTATCTTACAATCCGTTGTCTGATAATTGGAAGCTAACAAAGGATATATCGGTAAACTATATTTTAGTCGCGGTTAAAAAGTGATGCATGGAATTATAGTTTTATAAAGCCTGAGCTAAAGCACAAAACTCTTCAATAGATAATTCTTCTGGCCTGCGCATTTCATCAATGCCAGCGCGGGCGAGAAGTTCTGCTGGATTATCGCATATCTGCCTTAAACTGCCACGCAGTGCTTTTCTGCGTTGTCCGAAAGCGGATTTACAGACTTTCTCCAGTGTATCACTATCTGCCTCAAAAAGCGGCTTTGACCTTGGATATAGAGTTATTACTGTTGATGTAACTTTAGGGGGAGGGAAGAATGCCTCTGGCGAGATATCAAACTCATGCTCTACTTCGCATAACCACTGCGCTTTGATTGAAACGCGGCCATAATCTTTAGAACGCGGCTGGGCCATAATTCGCATAGCAACTTCGCGCTGAAACATCAAAGTCAGGCTGTCAAATTTACCAATATTATCCAGCCATTGGAATAATAATTCAGTAGCAATATTATAGGGCAAATTGGCAATTACTTTTACTCTGCCGTCTATCTGTTTAAATATGTCGCTTTTAAGCGCGTCCTCGTTGACTATAGTTAATCTGCCAGATGATGCAGGAACTAGATAATCATTTAACGCGTAGATAAAGCGTTGGTCTTTTTCGAGTGCTATAACACGCTCAGCGCCAGCAGCTAAAATTGAACGGGTTAGCAGCCCGGGACCGGGACCGATTTCGATAACGGTTTTTCCTCCTAAGCTTCCTGAGCTACGCGCAATTTTATCAGTGATATTCTGGTCAAATAAGAAATTCTGGCCGAGTTTTTTATCGGCAGTAATATCATATTTTTTGAGAATATCTCTGATTGGTGGCAGTGATTTCAAAAATTATGACCTTATTTCTATAAGCGTATTTTTGCGTAAATTCCGTAAATACTGTTGAGCCTGTACTTCAAGTTTTTTACGTAAAACAATCTCGTTAACCTTGTCTTTCATAACCACAGAATTTTTGGTTTGCGGCTTTTTACAAACTGCAAATATATAAAAGCCATTACTAGTACTAATAAGTGGGGTTAGTTTTCCTTGAGGTGTACTGGCTATAGCACCTTGAATATCACCATTTAAGTCACTAATTTTTGTTTTGATAGTTTGGCTATCTAATACGGAGTTCACATCTTTTGCAAAAGAACCAAAGCTATCGCACGACTTAAAGGAAAGCATTTTTTTATTAAGATTGCTTGCGATATCTTTCACTGTTTTATCAGAGCTACCTTCAGGTATTTGAACCATGGCTTGTTTTAATTGCACTTCGCCATCCATATCTTGAGAACTTACAAGCGCCCTTCTGTCATTTAATTTTACAACATGGTAGCTATTGTTAACTAGGAATGGCTCGGATACTTCGCCTATTTGTAAATTGCGTATTCTAGGTAATATATCTTTTGGCAAGTGTTCTTCTGACATCCATCCTAAATCACCACCAGTCTGGGCTGTTGTGCTGCGGGAAAATTCTTTGGCAACCGCAGAAAAATCTGCACCTTTCCTAATTTCTGCAACAAGTTTTTGTGCTGCTCCTCGTACTTTTGCGGAGTCTTTTTCATTTTCTACAGGAAGTACAATCTCAAACACGTTTAATTCAGAAACTCCAGAACTATGTGAGATATGCTCAGTAGTTTCTTCTACCTCTCGCTCAGTTACTGATACCTTTGAACGGATTCTTTTATTAACTATCTTGCCCCATAGTATTTGTGCCTTTAGCTGATCAATTACACTTTCGTAGGGAATGTTTTTATCTTTTATAAAGTTCTTAAATGTTCCAGGTTTAATTTTATTTTTCATTTCCAGGTTTGAAACTGCTGCATCTACATCTGCTTGTGATAATGTAATATTTAATCTCTTTGCTTCTTGTACATATAAGCGTTCGTCTATTAAAGTTTGTATGATTTGTGGGAATAGGCGCTCTTTTATTTCTGCGCTTGGTTGTAATCCAGAAGATGCAATAGCCATATCTGTGCGGTTCTTTACATCAAGATTAGAAATTACATCATCGCCAACAACAGCGGCAATTTCTAAATCGCTTGCTGCGGCCATGCTGGAGCTGCTAAACAACAAGCTAAATAATATAATTAAAATATGTTTTTTCATAAGTTCTTTCTGATAACTAATAAAGCTAATGATTTCGTATGTTATACTAATAGCCTAGGTTTTTCAAAGAAATTTCTATTGAGTAGGTAGTATTTGGTTCTATATCGCGGTCACGGGTAAATTCTTTAAACCATGAAAACCCAATTGATATGCAATTATCGGTGTAAACCAAGCTAGCCTTTGTCGATACCCATTCAGAATCTTCAATATTTCTATTTCCAGCAGCTGAAAGTTTCCATGTGTCAGTTAGGTCAATAGTAGCATTTGCTATTACAGATTTTCTATCATCCGGTATAGTTTGTCCATTGGCATCTATAATTGTGTCGCTTAATGATACGTAGTCTAGGTCAAATTTTACCGGTTTTATATCAAATGCTAGCAATATATCATTTCTGTTTAGTGCAAAGTTTTCTTTATCAAGCCTAAACCTGTAAGCAAAGTTAAAGAAGTCTTTGTTGTCATAGCTGATACGCCCTACGTAATCAGAAAATTGGTCATCAAGCCCTGATCTGTTTTTGAATTCATTAGTTTCTTTTGCGTGATAGTTTTGTCCGAATAAAAATCCTACATCGCCATAATTTGGATCATAAACTTTTCCTCGAAGTCCATAATTTACCCTTGGGCCGCCTTCAACCCTGTCTAGACCAGAGAAGTGGTTGGAATCGAAAAGATTTTCATCGGAGAATTCAACGTCCTGACTATCTTCATTAGGAATTTTATCCGGATTGCCGCCATATGGGCTTACAACAAAATTTGCGATTGGCTCAAGAAAAACCTGTCTGTTGCGTATTTCATTAACTAGCGGAAGAGACCATTTTAATTCAGCTTGAGGGATTGCCCTCCCTTCGAATCCATCGAGTGTTGGCCCATTAGGATTCATTGGGTTTTCAGGAACATTATCTACCCCATACATATCACCTCTAAGTGAGGTATTGAATTCAAGTACATGGCCAAACTTAGTTATATAAGGTAACTTCCACCCACCCTTTAAAGAGAGGCGGTTGCTGCTTATACCTTCATCACGTGTTAATGATAATGCATTGGCATCAACCATCCAGCGTGAGCCGTAAAATCCTGGTGTGCTCTCGTAGTGGCCATTTATGCTAGGTAAAACTAGTGGTGTTTTTCCTGGATCATCGTCAGCTTGCAATCCCTGGAAAGTTATAGCTTCAACTTTCAAGTTGTTTCTATCTTCGATAGCCGTTGTAAATATTTTAGATGTAAGTACGTCTTCATCACCAAAATGGTATCTTCTAAGATATGTGTCGTCAGTTGATCTTTTACCAGAGAACCCCCAGTCCCAGATATCATTTATTTTAAAATCACCTTTACCTTCGATGTGGCCGCGTATGTCATGGCCTTCAGTAACGTTACCATTTTCATCTCTTTCCCTAGGATTTGTTATACTACCACCCAAAGTGAAGCTGCCGGATTCAACTAATTGCCTATAATCTGCAGAAAGTATTGCACCCTCTTCTGCAGTAAAGATAGGGGTAATTACCATGTCTTTATCAGGTGCAATATTATAATAATAAGGTGTTTTTATAACAGTTCCGAATACATTATCTGTACTGTATTTAGGAACTAAAAATCCGCTTTTGCGATCGGCATCTGGCGTTGGGTGTGAAAGATATGGAGTATATAAAACTGGAACACCTTTTACCTCAAAATAAGCGTTTTTGTATGTAACAGTTTGGTTCTTCTGATCAATGGTTGCCTTTTTTGCGCTTACTTGCCATAAAGGGTATTTACTTCCTTCACACACAATACAAGGTGAGTAAGTCGCATTTTCCAAGTATGCAACATCCTCGTTTACGCGCTCTGCTTTAGTTGAGGCCATTTTTGAGTTATCTATAAACCTGGCGCTGAAATTATTTATCACACCCTGTTTCATATCATCTTTTAATTTCATGGAATCAGCAAAAAATACTGTGCCATCAGGATTCCTTAGGCTGATATTACCCTCAGCTTCAACTAGGTTTGTTTTTTGATTATAGGTTACTTTATCGGCCAAAAGTATCATTTCACCTTGAGTAACTTGTACATTTCCAGCTGCAGTTGCGATTGAAGCTTTTTGATCGTAATGTAAGGAGTCAGCTTCTATTAAAGCTGGTGTTTTAGTATCAATTTGACTTGGAGCGGCGTCTTTTTTTTCTTTCGATAAGGGCGAATTAATAGCAACAAAGCTAAACAATATAGATAAAGATAATAACCTTAAAAAGTAAGCCATTTGAACATTAAAAAAAATTAAACCATTGAAACGGCGCGGATATTAGCAATATTGATGATATATGTCATCTACTTTTAACCGTCCTCTAAATGTAACATTAGTACCGTTCCAAGTAGCATGCTGACCCCAACAGGAGCCCATGCTGCCATTGCTACAGGAATACTGCCAGATAACCCAATTGCAGCTACCAAATCAGACATGAAATAAATAATAAATCCTGCTAATATGCCACCGGTCATAAGCGCCCCGGTTTTACCTTGTCTTGGTGGGCGTAGCGAAAATGCGGCAGCAAAGAACACCATGGCGCTTAAGAAGAATGGAGTTACAAGTATGCTATGCCAATGCAAGGAATGGCGTAAAGCTGAAAATCCTGCCTCTTGTAATGTAGCGATAAACCCTGGTAATTCCCAAAATGATAGAGTTTCAGGTGAAGCAAAACTCTCCTGTATGCGATGTTTTGATAAATCAGTCTTTAGACGGTAATCTGTTCTGCTGGCAGCGGGTTTGCCGGGAATAGTAAGAATGGCATCATTTATATCCCAGTAACCATCTTCAAGTTTTGCTGTAGGGGCATCTACACGTTGTATAAATTTATTATTTTCCCCAAACATGAAGATTGTAACATCAAATAACTCCATATTTTCATGCTCAACTCGTAAAGAATGGATTACCGTTTTTCCATTATCTAGCTTATTTTTTTGTCTCAGCCACAAACCTGTAGAGGAAACGGAAAGCATGCTGCTAGAGTTATTCATGTATTTAGCTTCAACTTGTTCAAACCTTGAAAGCATTATTGCCGCCAGTGGGTTAAACACTGTCATGATGAAAAAGCCTAAGCCAAATGATATAATTACTGCTGGTGCCAAAAACTGCCATGCTGAAACACCAGCTGCACGTGCTACAATAAGCTCGGATGTTCTGGTTAAGCGCGAGAAAGTTAATATCCCGCCAAGCAATATGGCAAAAGGTATAATTTTCTGTATGATAGTTGGTAATTTTAAAAAGACTAGTTCTATAATTACACCAAACGGTACATTCTTAGAAGAAGCTGATTTTATCAGCTCGAGCGTGTCAAATAGTATTATCAATGTAACTAATACGCTAAGTACAATAGCAACTCCGGTCAAGAACTGCTTTCCAATGTATCTTGATAATGTAAAAGGTATTTTCACGATGAAGCTTTTTTCTTTAAGGGTTTTATTGCTGCGATTAACCAATTAACTGCGGGAATGTTATTAATAATCCGGTTGGTTAATATTATATGCATGCATATAGCAATTGGAATGAGCACGTTTAAATACATTAAAAATGCAACTGATGGAGCTGATGTCGCTACGCCTTTTGCAACAAAGTTTAATATAATCACAATTCCACCAATAATTGTTGATGCAAGGATGCGCTTCCAATGGCCACGGCGGTTAAGTTGGCCGGAAAATAATGCTGCAATGGCAATCAGTGTAAGAACAAAAGTAAATAGCGGCCATGTTATTCTATAATGTCCTTCTGATAAGTACTTCTTTTGCATCTTCGGGTCAAAATTGTATGGGTTCAGCAGTTCAGTAACATATAATTCTTCCGGGGTGCGTGTATCCCTTTGTATTGATTTTGTGTAAAGACTGAGATCCATAGGATAGCTATCAAAATTAAGAACGGTAAGGTTACCATGCATTTTATCGATTTCTTGTCTTTGTCCGTTCACCAAATCAAAACGCGGACCGGTATCGGATTTTACCAGTTTTCCTTCCTGCGCCATGAAAGTAACTGGCTTATCAGGATCGCGGCTGTCATGGACAAATATACCATTTAGCATGCCATCTCTACCGCGTGATTCTATATATACGGTAAGTCCTCTAATTGGGGTGCTAAATACTCCTTCCTGTAATAGTAAGGAAGCGTAATTGTTGCGTATAAAAGCTTGGGTCTCTTTAAATTCCCGATAGGACGCTGGAAGGAAATACAATGAGATTAAGTATACTAATATACAAACTCCTGCCGAAACAATTAGCGCTGGGCTTGCTAATTTCAAACGGCTAAGCCCAGCACATTTTAAAACTATCATTTCGCTATCAGTAATTAACTTATTATAAACCATTAGCACTGCAATAAAGAGTGCGATGGGTAATATAACCATTAGCAATGACGGGACTAGTAATAAAGACAGATACAAAAATGTACTAACATCTAAGCCTTTATTGACAATTAAGTCAATAAAACGCAAAGATTGTGTAAGCCATATTATACAGGTCAGGGTAATAGTAATCACCACTGTCGGCATAAATAGGCTTTTAACTATGTATCTGCTATATATTTGCATGCAGAGCATCTTTCACTTAATTAGTCAGTTTTGTTGCTGGTTAAATTTATTGTTCCACTAGGAAGAGAATAAGCTGTAGTGGTTCCTACACGCGAATTCTCTAACGACGTGGGCAATAAATTTAACCGCAACCCTATGGGCTATGGTTATTTTTGTCAATTAACTTCAGAAAATTTATGCTATGATGTACCGGCATCATGGCATAAATTTCCATTGTTACTTAACAAAAATAACCTATAGCAAAATTGACGAATTAGGTGAAAGATGCTCTAGTCTTCTGGTCCAATCATACTTTCTGGTCTCACCCACTTATCAAATTGCTCTTCAGTAAGTAAGCCAAGTGCAATAGCTGAAGCCTTTAATGTTGTACCTTCTTTATGTGCTTTTTTAGCAATCTTTGCAGCATTATCGTAACCGATATGAGGGTTAAGTGCAGTAACTAACATTAAAGATTCATCACGTAGTGATTCAATTCTTTCAACATTAGCTTCGATTCCGACAACGCAATTATCAGTAAAGCTAACACATCCATCAGCAATCAATCTTATTGATTGTAATAAGTTGTAAATTATCACTGGCTTAAATACGTTTAATTCGAAGTGACCATTTGATCCGGCAATTGTAATTGTCATGTGGTTACCCATAACTTGTGTGCACACCATAGTCAGTGCTTCACATTGGGTTGGATTTACTTTACCTGGCATAATTGATGAACCCGGCTCATTCTCTGGGAGGCTTAATTCACCAAGCCCACAGCGTGGCCCTGACCCAAGTAAACGGATATCATTAGCAATTTTCATCAGACTGGTAGCAAGCACGTTTAAAGCACCACTTGCTTCAACCATTGCATCGTGAGCAGCTAGAGCTTCAAATTTATTTGGTGCAGTTACAAATGGTAACTTGGTAATATCAGCAACTTCTTTTGCAAACTTTACATCAAAACCTTTTTTAGCATTTAGCCCTGTTCCAACTGCAGTTCCTCCTTGTGCCAACTGATATAATCTTGGCAAGGTGTTTTTTACTCTTTCAATGCCATATTCTATCTGGGTAACATAGCCTGAAAATTCCTGTCCAAGAGTAAGTGGCGTTGCATCTTGTAAATGTGTACGGCCGATTTTAATAATATTATCAAATTTTTTAGCTTTTTCCTTTAATGCTTTGTGCAAGTGCTCAAGGGCGGGGATAAGAGCGTGGTGAATTTGTTCAACTGCTGCAATATGCATAGCGGTTGGAAAAGTGTCATTAGAAGATTGCCCCATATTTACATGGTCATTCGGATGGACTGGTTTTTTTGAGCCCATCTCGCCTCCTAACATTTCTATAGCACGGTTAGAAACTACTTCATTTATATTCATATTAGTCTGTGTACCAGATCCAGTCTGCCATACAACCAGAGGGAAATGGTCAAGTAAAGATAGATCAATAACATCATCAGCAGCTTTACAGATTGCATCACCTAATTTTTTGTCGAGGACGCCTAAGTCCATATTAGCTTTTGCTGCTGCTTTTTTTAATATACCAAGTGCGCGCACTAAAGGGGCTGGCATCCTTTCGCCGCCAATTTTAAAATTGCCTAGTGATCGTTCAGTTTGCGCTCCCCAGTATTTATCGCTTTCAACTTGTAATGGCCCAAAGCTGTCTGTCTCGGTTCTGTAACTTAAATCTTTTTTTGCATTAGCACTCATATTAATTCCTCAAGTAATTACTTACAATGGACGCATTTATACACAATTGCTTAATAAAAACAATAAACTCGTTCTTTGTAGGGCGGGTTAACTAGTAGCTAAAAGTGTATCAATGGATAAAATTATCACCTGATTGTTGTGTAATGTGTACATTCCATTGGATATTTCTGTTTCTACAAGATCTAATAAATCGCCAACTTTATCAACTATAAAAGTATATGCGTTGCCTTCGTATGTCATAGTTATGCTTTTGCAGTCATTAATGGTTTTATTAGTAAGCCCAAGCTTGGCTCTAATATTTACAACCGGAATAACTTGTTCTCTAAAGTTCATGAGCCCAATAATTGAATTGGGACCAAGTGGAACCGGTGTTACAGTTTGTGCGTTTGATATTTCAATTATAAACTTTGCTTCTATTGCAAAAAACTGGTTATCCAGCTGTATAATTAAATATTGCTCTGTAGGGGCAATATTCAATGCGGGAGAGGTAGCTATATAACTTACTAAATTACCCATGCTGCTTTTCTCCCTGTAATAGCAATCCCTAAAACCTTGCTTAACTGGTCATGGTCAGTTTTAGATACACACGCCTCAAATGTATTTTTTATTTCTGGTGAGTTAGTATCTATAGCTTCATCTAAGTGGGAATAAATGGCAATAAATGGCGTATGCTTAAATTTTGGTTTGTTGCTACATAAGTTAGCAAATTCAATGCCATTTATATCCGGCATATTAATATCAGTAATTACCGCGGCAAATTTTTCATTCTCCATGAGGGATAAAGCATCCTTAGCACTGCAGCAGGTTGTTACCTCATATCCTGCCAATTTTAATTCCGGTGGAATGAACTTTCTAAAGAACGGGCTATCATCAACTAATAAAACTTTATTATCTGAAGATGTGATGTCGTTAACTTGCTGCTCTTCCGCAATGTTACTAAATGTTTTCTCAAAATAATAATTAATATCAACTATCTGGCAGTTATTTCCATTAATTTCCATCTGGCCCATTGTGCCGTTATTGTCGCTAGTAATTTCATGTAGTATTTGGCATCTTACAATATCTACTATCTCCTCAACCATAAGCCCCATTACTCTTTCACCTTTAGATAATATCAATAATTGCTGCACGCCTTTTTGTGGGGCTTGATAGTTAGGATCGAGTTTTACCAAGTGCATTACATTATTCTGGTAGGAAGAAATTGGAGGGCCGCTTGAAGTATCAATTTGAGATATATCAATTTCATCCAGGCGGGATATTAGTTCCAATGGAGCGGCTTTTAGCGTTGCGTCGCCACTTTTAAATATAATAAAGCTTGTATACTCGCTTACATCATTCTTAGAGGATGTGTCTGCAATACTTTCAGTTTTACTGGCTAGCATGTTAATATCAAGTATGAGCAGAATGTTACCATTTCCTAAAATTGTACTGCTTGTATACATGCCAATATTTTGTAGAACCTTAGGTAATTCGTGGACTACAATCTCCGCAGTTTCAATAACTTTATCAACTACAATGCCAAATTGATGTGATGCTGTTTCACATACTACGACAAAATTGCCGTCGCCGCTTTCTTTACCTAACCCTAGACTGGAGGAGAGCGAAATTAGCGGTATTAATTTTTCGCGTAAACGGAGTATTGGTTTATCTTCTATATATTCGATATTAGTAACTTTTGCGACTTCTAGAACGCTGCTTTGTGGAATAGCAAATATCTGGCCTTTTACTTCAACTTGTAAAATATTAATTATTTTGTCCTGTAAAGTACTTTGGATTAATTCTTCTTTTAGCTCTGTTGTGATTTTATTTAAGCGTTTTAGCGGTACTTCCAAATCAACATTTTTACTATTTGCCGTAAAATAAGTAAATTGATTGTAAGTTTGTATTAGTTCTTTTACTTGCTCTGCTATCTTATTTGCAATGTCGCTACTAACAAAGGCTTCTGGCGCTTTATTTGCAGTATTAGAAATGTTATCTTGTGGTGGTAAAATATCTGTCGCACTAGCTTCAAGTTCGCTAAGGGGAGGGGGTTCATTTATTATATCTTGTAAACTAATGCCAGGTTTTCCCTGGTGTTCTTCGAGACATTTTTGCAGGCGGTTTATTAAATCAATATCTTCGCCCTCTGGCTCGTACTCATGTTTCTCGATGTATTCTACTAGTGTATTTATAGTGTCTAGTGCCTTAAAAACGGCAGATGTTATTTGAGGTGTTGCAATAATTTTTCCTTCACGCACATGTTCAAAAATATCTTCGCTATTTGCTGCTAGCGATTCGATGCGTTTAAATCCTATAAACCTGCTTGTGCCACTAATTGCATGAATGATGCGGAGAATTCTCTTTGCTAATTCTTTATCGTATGGGTCTGATTCCAGGGCAATCATATCGTGTATTAACGATTCAAGCCCTTCCTTCGTTTCAAATAGAAAATCTTCTATTAATGCGTCCATTATTAGAAACCCACTAGCTTGCGGTAATTTCGATAAAATTATCTCCGGTAGAGATGCCTGTTTTTAAATTAATACTTTTTGCGATTACAGATACCATATAAGAATGGATATTCTTTACGCTAAGTTTTTGTTCTGGTGCTTTATCAGATAGTAATGCTAGCACCTCCATATCAAACTTAACGGTTTTTCCATCACCGCGTATGCTGATACGTTTTTTATCTGCCTGAATAGTTATATCACCGCCATGTACTAAACAATTCGTAACAATAAGTATTAGAGTTAGAATTATTTTGGCTTCTTCATTGCTTACAGCCTGTGTTGTTCCATTTTGTTCGCTCCATGAGAAGTGAATATTTTTTTCGGCGTAAAAATTATCAGTAAGAATTTTTAGGGACTCTATGCTAATTCCGCTTTGTGAGCCACTTGTTCCGTATGCTTGCCTAAAGAATAATATACGTGCTACAGCATCTCTTGCGCTAGCACCTACTAGCTCTAGTGCCTTATTAAATAGATCACCATTAGCATCGGCTAGTAGCTCTGCACCATTATTAACCGCTCCTATCGGACCAGATAAATCGTGGCAAAGTTTCACAGCTAGCAACTCAGATAATTTTAAGTCTTCTGTCATCTAAAACTCAAAGTTTTATTCTGAAAGCCACAATACAATTTTATAAATTGAAAAAGCAACCTTATTTTTCAGGGCTGTTATCTTCTTTAGATTTTTTACTTTCTTTGTGCTGCTCTAGTTCTGGCATTATATCTGAAATGTCATATGTTCTTTGCACCTGGCCATCTAAATCAACAATTGTTTTAATGTCTTCATTTAGTTTCTTTGCTTCATTTTTAAGATCTTTTACCTCGTCTATTTCAAGTATAGAATTGGAAAATTCCTTGCCGACTTGCGTAATTTGATTAATAATTTTTTTGCAGTTGCGGATAACTACAGGCAGCTCTTCAGGACCAAGGACAAGCAGCCCAACCGCTCCCACAACTACCAACTCTGCAAATGAAAAATCGAACATATTATACCATTTTTGTGTAAGCTTATTATGATGGATTATAAATAGAAGTCAAAGGAAAGCAGTGTATTAAAGTATGCTAACCTTGAATACTTTCTAATATTCTATTAGTTTGGCAAAAATTACTGATTTATCTATCGCCCTATGCAACAAAATGAAGCCTTTGATTTATTAAAAATGGGAAAAAATATTTTCCTAACCGGTGCGGCTGGTGCGGGTAAAACCTACCTGCTGAATAAATATATCAAATACCTGAAAGAAAATAATGTTAATGTTGCAGTTACAGCATCCACTGGCATTGCGGCAACTCACTTACAGGGTGTGACCATACATTCGTGGTCTGGCATGGGTGTGCGGGAGAGCTTAAGCAATAAGGACCTAGAAAAAATACTGGCGAATGGCCGTATCAAGCGCAATTATAAAAATACCAAGGTACTGATAATTGACGAAATATCAATGCTGCATAAGCACCAGCTAGATATGGTCGACGTCATTGCACGTTATGTATTGAATAATGATGAGCCATTCGGTGGAATGCAGGTTGTTGTCTGTGGGGATTTTTTTCAGCTGCCGCCAGTTGGATCCACTGAAGGGGAGAAGAAGTTCGCGTATGAAGCTGCTATTTGGCAAAATGATGGTTTTGAGGTTTGTTATTTATATGAACAACACCGCCAGGGCGACGACCCATTGCTTACTGTTTTAAATGATATTAGGAGCGGCACTGCCGGTGAGCACACAAAAGTGCCACTCCGCACTCGCTACAAAAAAGAACCACATGGCGCAACCCGTGCCACAAAATTATATTCCCGTAATATCAATGTTGATGCGATTAACGAGCAGGAACTAGCCAACATAAACGCTGATGAAAGAACATTTAAGATGGAAAGCAAAGGCTGGCCGCAACTGGTTGAGGGCCTGAAAAAAAGCTGTCTGGCGCAGGAGCAGCTAAAGCTCAAAATCGGCGCCGAAGTTATGTTTATAAAAAATGATACTATGGGGTCGTTTGTAAATGGTACGCGCGGAGTTGTGGTAAAATTTGAGAATTCTGAAAAATGGCCCGTGGTCAAGACCTATGACGAAAGGATAATTGTTGTCACTCCAGAAGACTGGAAGTATGAGGATAACGGCGTGGTAACTGCTACCATTACACAATTGCCGCTTAGGCTTGCATGGGCAATTACCATCCATAAAAGCCAGGGCATGACGCTGGATGCTGCGGAAATGGATTTGGGCGATGCGTTTGAGCCTGGTATGGGATATGTGGCATTATCAAGGGTGCGCAGCCTAAACGGTTTGAAATTGATGAACCTAAATGAAATGGCGTTGAAGGTGCATCCTAAAATCCTTGAGCAGGACAAAGTTTTTAGAACCGATTCGGATTTTTTAGTCGAGGATTTAAATGCTTTATCGCCGGAAGAAATAACAAGACGGCAGAACCAGACGCTTATAATGCGTTTTGGTGGCTCGGCTAATAAGGAGGAGGCGATAGCGGCGCGGCAAGAAAAAGAACGTATTAAAAAAGAAAAAGCCATCCCGACACATATCAGAACCTTGGCGCTGCTAAAAGAAAACTTATCGATTAAAGAAATTGCCGAAAAACGTGAATTAACTATCGGCACTGTTATCACTCATCTGGAAAAACTAAGGAGTGAAAAGCAGCTGGATGACTCCCACCTGGAAACTCTAAAAAATGTTCTGCCATCCATAGCTTTTGAAAATATTTTATTCGAGTTTAAAAAATCTGAAGATGGTAAACTACAACCTATCTTTGAGAAATTTGACGGAAAGTATTCTTACGATGAATTGCGGGTGGTAAGGTTCTTTGCTGGATGATTTTCTGGCGGTCTTCTATACATTTGCGAATATCTGTATTTTTAAGCAAGTGTGTAGGGATGGGGGCATACATTTCTGATCTGCCAATTTCTGCAATGGTATAATGAGGAAAATATACTTCAATTTCTTTGTCGCTAATCTTTATATCAATAGCTGGTTTATCAAGCATGTCTAATTCTATCCATGTTGTATTGGAATAATCTTGTATATTATCCAGTTTTAAATCAGTTAACTGTTTTGTTACTGATTTACTTATTGCCTGATTTAAGAGTCCCAGGTCATCTCCAAATAATTTGCGGTATGTATATTTATTACCTGTTTGCGTATCGAAAATAGAATGTCTGGTGTGACCATCGCCATGTGCCATCTCGCCCTCATAGTGATAATAACTTGTGGCTATGGCTAATACTAAGCAATCATTGAATGTTACCTCAAAATTAATGACCCTTGTGTTTTTGGCCTTCTTGTGTGTTTTGACTAATGTGCCAGGGCAGAAATTAGCGGATTTTTTCGGATCTACATCGTCAGAAAAAAACGAATTTATTTTCTTTGCAGCAGCAGTGGGGATTCCATCTACAACCGGCTTGTATATGTTCGCTTCACATAAGCATGGATCATATATTTCATCATGATTAGATGTACATTTTGCTTCATATTTGTAGATTCCTTCCTGCACTACCTGACGCTGGACTATTGCCTTGGCAAAAGCTGCCGTAGATAACGACGCCAGTATCAAAATGTAAATTAATTGCCCCATGATATTCTAAATATGTTTTTAAATATCTATAATAATAAGTAGAGGTATATGGGCGATATATGGAAAAGTTGCTTTCAAATTAAAGAGTATGGATTCTTTATATAAATGGACGGTAAAATTTGTCCTATAACTAATAGGGAGATTTTTATGAAAAAATATTTATTAATTACAACGCTTATTATTGCAACTTCAACAGCTGCTTTTGCTAATCACACACAAGAGATAAAACTTTTAAATGAGGCTAAGATTACTTTAACCCAAGCAATTGCAACAGCAGAAAAACATCAGAGCGGAAAAGCTATTGATGCCGGCATAGATGATGATCATTTTAAGCCTGTGTACAAAGTAAGCATTGTAAAAGATAATAAAGTATTTGATGTTCAGGTCGATGGCCTAACTAACAAAGTGCTAGGTGTGCGTGAAGACGTTGATTAGGCCGAGTCTTTTATAAGCTCTTAACGACTTCTATCATTTGAGTTAAGCATGTGCCCCATCCTTCATGGAAGCCCATTTCTTCATGCATTTTTGTCTGCTCTTTTGTGCTATGAATTACATGCGCGGTATATTTTGTTCCGCCATTTTTTTCTTCAAGCGTTATGATACATGTGAAAATAATCGCAGCGCATTCTTTATCAGCTTCAGTTGCAGGAGCCGCAGTTTTTCACCCTCAGGGCTTTGCATAACTGTATAAAATTCACCGCCCACGCGTAAATCAATGCGGCAATCAACCGTCATCCATGGCTTAGGGCAAAACCATTTTTTTACCAGCTCCGGCTCGACCAACGCCCTCCATACTAATTCTTTCGGAGCATCAACCTGACGTTCAAGTACTAAGTCTAAATCTTTGTTAAAAGGCGAGAGATAAGTATTAGTCATGGTTTATTCCTTTAGGTTTTGTTTTTTTAACTTCTTCTTTAACAAGTGCGTCCAGCGCATCAAATCGCGCTTCCCACATGCGGCGCATTTTAGCCAGCCAATATTCAATCTCGGCAATGCCATCGGGATTGAGCGTATAAATACGCTGCTGCGCATTTATTTCTACCCGCACCAGCTTAGCCTCCTTTAACACTTTTAAATGTTGCGAAATCGCCGGAGGGCTAATCGTAAATTCTTTTTTAATTTCACCTACATGCATGCGCCCA